>DATLXT010000284.1:0-3810 GCA_035575475.1 Gemmatimonadales bacterium
GAAGCTGGACATGCAGAACCTGCGCTGGCGCACCACCACCGACCTGCGCCTCAACCAGATCCGGTTCGATAACTACATGCCCGGCGGCCCCCGGACTCAATACCTCTGGATCGACGACGTCACCGTCTGGCGGCCGTAAAGACGTCCTACCGTCGGCCCTGGGCATCGCGCCGGGGGATGGCCCTCCCCCGGCGCCGACGGGCCTTCACCCTGGCCCACCGGTCCGGAAGTTGCGGGCACCGACCGGGGCAATGGCTCGATCCGGCCGTGGCGTGGCGCAGCGTTCCGCATGGGGGCTCCTCTCGGTTCCCCTCGCCGGACTGCTCCTATCGGTCGCCCAGCCCCCAGGGCTCAGCGCCCCCCGCCAGGGTCCGGGCTCCACGGCGCCGCGACCGGGCCCCGCGGCCACGATCCTCTTCCAGGACGGATTCGAGGGCGGCGACTTGCACCGGTGGGAGCAGCGCCCGCCCGCTCGCCGCTACCGCATCAGCACCGATCCGAGCCGGGTGAAGTCCGGCAGGCATTCACTGGAGGCACTCTACGCCCCGAACAACACCTACGGCATGCTCACCCGGTGGTTCATGCCGGGCGTCGAGGAGGTGTACGTCAAATTCGACGTCATGTTCGAGGAGGGGTTCGTGAACCCGGGAATGCACTTCTTCGTCGTCGCCGGCAACCGGACCGACGACCCGTGGTCGGCCGCAGGGAAGGCCGGGGTGAAACCCGACGGGCGGGATTTCTTCTATGCCGGCCTGGACCCTGAGTACCATCCCCAGGACTCCGGGCTCGGGCCGCTTCACTTCTACACCTACTGGCCCGACATGGTCTGCTGCTACGGGAACCGATTCTATCAGTCCTCCCCCAAGACCCCGCTCCTCGCCGGTCGCTGGTACGAGATCGTGTTCCACATCAAGCTGAATACGCCCGGTCAGTCCAACGGCAGTCAGACGCTCTGGGTCGACGGCGTCAGGACGATCGAGGTGCACAGCCTCCGCTGGCGCAGCACCGCGGCTCTGCGTCTCAACCAGATCCGCTTCGACAACTGGATGGCTGCCGGACCGAGAGCCCAGCGCCTTTGGGTAGACGATGTGATGGTCTGGCGCCCCTGACGCCGGGGTCCCCAGCACGGGCGAGGCTCGGTCGCTACAACCCGTTGCCACGCTGGAACAGGCCCGGTCGCTCCCGCCCGTCGCACGGCCGAGCGGGACACCGCACGAAAGTTGCGAAGCGCGAAGGCCGCTATGGCTGCGTTCGGGGCTCTTCGGCGGCGATGGGCCGAGCCTGTGGGCGTCTACCTCGTGGCGGCAGTCCTCGTGCTTCTGGCTTCGTGTGCACCCTCCGAGGTCGTCGAGCCTCGAGAGTGTACCCGAGGGCCGTGCCTCACTGCCAAGCTTGCTCCCGGGCCGGCGCCGGAGTTCTTCGTGTCGCCGGACGGCTCGCCCTCGGGCGATGGCTCCTTCGCCAAACCCTGGGACCTGGGCACGGCGCTCGCGGGGCCCGCAGCAGTGACGCCGGGCAGCACGATCTGGCTACGGGGAGGCACGTACGCGGACGGGTCGCTCTTCGGCCACGGCTACGTGAGCACCCTCACGGGCAGCGCCGATGCCCCAATCGTGGTACGGCAGTATCCGGGGGAGCGCGCCACGGTCACCAAGTTTCTGACCATTCGCGGCGCGTACACCTGGTATTGGGGGTTCGAGATCGTGCATCCGGCTCCGCACGCGGGATACGCGCACGGCGTCAACGACAGGGGGCCCGGAACCAAGCTGATCAATCTGGTGGTCCACGACGCCAGTGCCAGCGGGATCTTCATCGGGCCCGAAGCCACCGATGCCGAGGTCTACGGATCGATCGTTTACAACAACGGGCGCACCGACAAGTTCGACCACGGGATCTACTGCCAGAGCCGAAGCCGTCTCGTGCTGCGTGACAACATCGTCTTCGACAACTGGGCCGTCGGCATCCACTGTTATGTCGAGCCGGAGCACGGGCCGGAGGCCGCCCTGGAGAACATCCAGCTCGCGGGCAACGTCGCGTTCAACAACTCGGTATGGGCCTTGCCACGGGAGGACATCCTCGTCGGCGGCGAGCGTCCGGCATCAGGAATCAGGGTCGAACAGAACTACACCTACCGCAGTGTCCCGTCCGCGGCGAAGATCGCGGACGTGGGCTACGACTTCGTCGTGAACGAGGACGTGGTGCTCGCCAACAACTATCTGGTCGGCGGGTGGTTGCATATCGGCCGCTGGACCTCGGCGACCATAACCGGTAACACCCTGTTCAACCCGGCGGGGGACGGCTTGGTGTGGATCCTCGGCGATCTGAGCGGGCACGACTGGAGCGGCAACACGTTCTTTGGCGATCCGACAGCGCCGGCCTGGCGGCACGACACCAGTGGCGTGACCACCTTCGACGAGTGGCGGGTCCTCACCGGGCTCTCCAGTCCCGGCAGCTACGCGGGGCCGGCTCCGACGGGGGTCGAGGTCACGGTCCGCCCGAATCGGTACGAGCCGGGCCGGGCGCACATCATCGTCTACAACTGGGCACGGCAAAGTACGGTCACTGTCGCCGTTGCGGAAATCCTGACCCCCGGCGAGAAGTACATCGTCAAGTCCGCCCAGGACTTCTACGGTCCGCCGGTCGCAACCGGGGTCTATACCGGCAATCCCATTACGCTCTCCATGGTCGGCGCGACGCCGCCGGCCCCGCTGGGCGTCAGCGCGATTTCGCCGCCGGCGACAGGGCCGACCTTCCAGGTCTTCGTGCTCCTCGCGGCGGAGAGGGGCTTGGGCCCCTGTCGCCCTGTCCGGCCCGAGGACGCCGCGATCTGCCCTTCAGCGCGACGCGCATATCCGGGTGAGGACCTCGTCCACCAAGGGGGCTATCGCTTGATAGGTGATCGCGACGCCGGGCGATGACGGCGGGCGTGAGCCGTCGAGCCACAACGTCTCGAGTAGGCCCGCGATGCCTTCGACGTCGGCGGGCTCACGCACCGCCGCGCCGACTCGGAGGGCCTCCACCGCTGCCGCACTCCCCGCCGGCGCCACGACCAAGGTGGGAATCCCCATGGCCACGGACTCATACAGTTTGGCGGGGATCTGGAGTTCCTGGTGCTGGGCCAGGACGATCGCCAGCCGCGAGCGCGAGATGAGGGCCAGCGCCCGGGCACGGGGGATGCGGCCGAGGACCTCCACGTACGACTCCATGCCCGCCTCCGCGACGGCCTGGCGGAAGGCCCGAGCGTGATCCCGTTCGGCCTCCCCGGCAACGCGTAGCTTGGCGCCGGCCCGCGCCGCCTCGGGGTGCCGGTCCAAGAAGAGCCGCAGGGCTCTCACCACCGGTCCGAGGTCGCGGCCCGTGTACAGCGTTCCCGCGTACGCGATGCCCAACCCCGGATACGGTTCGCGGGCGGGAGGCGGCAAGCAATCCGCATCCACACCGTTGGGGATGCACACGACCGGCACGTCGCCGTATTTGGCCGCCAGGGTGGCGGCGAGTTGGGGGGTGTTGGTAATGACCCCCTGAGCCGTCTGGAAGGCGGCCCGCTCCGCCAAGGGGGCGAGGGCGCGGAACAGCCCGGAGCCGAGCCTGGGGTCCGAAGCCCAAATCCGGGGGAGCGGGCCCGCCCAGGGGTCGCGCAGGTCGATCCACCACCGCACCCCACACCGCCAGCTAGCCAATCCCGCAGCCAGGTGGGCCGAGTGGGGCGGGCCGCTGCTCACCACCGCCCCTGGCCGAAACGCCCGGATCAATGATCGTGCCCGCCGGGCGGCGCGCAGAATCCACCCCCGGCCCTCGTCCGGAAAGGCG
>DATLXT010000285.1:0-2942 GCA_035575475.1 Gemmatimonadales bacterium
TCTTCTACCGGGAGAACGAGTTCACCGGGGTGGCGGGGGGCCCGGCCGGCACCTCCGAGGACACCTGGGGCGGCTCGCTGGGATTCTCCGTGCAGCTCCTCCGCTGGCTCAGCATGAACCTGGACTACGAGCACCGGCGGATCTCCGGGTCCGCGCGGGGCGGCGAGATCGTGGAGAACCGCGCCCGCCTGGCCCTCACCGCCGCCTTCTGACGCCGGGGGCCTCGCCCGGGTGTCAGTGATGCTTACAACTTTTTCGCGGCTCGAGAGAGGGCGAGGGAGACGAGCACCCCAGAAATCAAGCATTTGGCTTCAACAATCGCGCACCCCTCGTTTGCACCTCCCCTTCGCCCCTCCCCGGCATGCCCGGAAATTCAGGGGGCTTTACACCGAGGAAAGCCCACGGCCATGACTTCCGACATTACAGGCATTTAGACGTGGGAATGGGCCTTGCTAGATGTTGTTGTAGAGGCTGAATGCGGCTGAGTGGAAGCCACAGGCGATGTACCCCCGGGGGAGGTACCAGATGAGGCGTGAGTGGGCGCGACTGCGGTTCGCATCGATTTTGATCGGCCTCGGGGTGCTGAGTGCGGCCCCACAAGCCCAGGCCACGACGACCTACACATTGACCCAGGAGTTCTCGGGTTCCGGGGCCGGTAATCTCTCCTCTACCATCGCGCCGACCGTGACGATCCAGGACAACGGCTCTGGAACCGTGACGATCACGATGGCGGCACACTTCACCACCACGAGCCCGTTTATCGACGAGATCTACATGAACTTCGTCCCCGATACCTCGGTGGGGTCGCTTTCGATCAGCCAGAATAGCGGCCCGACCGCAACCGTCTCCCAGAGCACGGATTTCTTCAGGCCGGACGGCGACGGCTTCTTCGACATTCTGTTCGACTTCCCGCAGTCCGGGAACAGGTTCGACAACACCGACACGGCGGTCTTCACCATCACGTGCAGTTCGTGCTCACCGCAGATCGGCGAGTCGAGCTTCACAGTACTCAGCGAGGCGGGTCCCGGGAACACCTCGAACGACTTCTGGCATGTCGCAGCGCACATCCAGGGTCTCGGCGCAAGCGCTAACCAGAGCGGGTTCTACGGGGATGGCAACGGGGGTGGCGGGACGACCCAGGTGCCGGCGCCGACCGCTCTCGTCCTGCTCGGGGCCGGCCTGCTAGGCCTGAACCTCCTGCGCCGGCGGGCGTAGCAGCGTCGCGGACCTCGGCGCCAGGCCGACGCACTCCGAGGGGGAGACCCGGGTCTCCCCCTTTTGCTTTCCCCTGAACGGCCCGGGCGGGCGTCCGTGGCTCGGCTGGACGCTGGCGGGACTGGCCCTCGCGGCGCTGGCCGTCCTCCTGGCCGGCAGCGGCGCGGTCCGACTCACCGAGCGCCGGCTGCACTGGCTGAAGCTCGCCGTGGCGGGCGTGACCACCGCGCTCCTGCTCTCGAGCCCCTGGCTGGAGCGCGTCAGGCGACCCGGCACGGGCGCCCGGTTGCGCGACGGCCTGCTGCTCGCGCTCGGCATCCCGAGCGTGGCGCTGTGGGGGAACCTCTTTCAGTTCCACATGCCGGGCTACGTGCACTGGTCGGAGGTCTACCACTACTACCTGGGCGCCAAGTACCTGCCCGAACTCGGTTACACCCGACTCTACCGGTGCACCGCCCTCGCTGACGCCGAGGACGGGGTGGCAGTACCGCCGAGCCACTGGATCCGGGACCTCCGGGACGGCGGGGTGGAGCGGGTGGGCGACGTGCTCCGGCAGCCGGGCCTGTGCAAGGCCCGCTTCTCCGAGATCCGCTGGGCGACCTTCAAGCGCGACGTCGCCTGGTTCCGGGCCCAGGTGGCCCCCGCGTACTGGCTGCGCATGCAGCGCGACCATGGCTTCAACGCGACGCCGGTCTGGGCGGTGCTCGGCCGGGCGCTGGCTTCCACCGGACCGGCCTCCGGCCCTCAGGTGCTTCTGCTCACGCTCCTGGACCCGCTGCTCCTGGCCGTCCTCTGGGCCTTTCTGGTCTGGGCCTTCGGCTGGCGCCTGGCTTCGGTAGCAGCCATCTACTGGGGCACGAGCGACCTCGGCGCTTTCGCGTGGGTCGGCGGCGCCTACCTCCGACACGACTGGCTGGCGTGCCTGGGTGTCGGCCTCGCCCTGCTGCGCGGGCGCCGTCCGCTCCCCGCCGGGTTCCTGCTGGCCTGCGCGAGCCTGCTCAGGCTCTTCCCCGCCCTCGCCCTGGTCGGGATCACCGTCACCGTGCTGCACCGCGCCTGGAGCGAGCGGCGGCTGGGCCTCGGCCTCGAGGCGCGCCGCCTGGCGCTCGGCGTCGCGCTCGCGGGTCTGGTCCTGCTCCCGGCCTCGTGCCTGGCCGGCGGCGGCGTCGAGGTATGGCGGGACTTCGCCGGGCGGGCCACGGTGCTCGCCGACACCCCGGCGACGAACCACGTCGGGCTGCGGGCGCTCCTGTCCTACCGCCACGCGACCAGCACCGCGCAGGTCGCTCCTCTGGGCCTGGCCGACGACCCGTTCGAGCCCTGGCGGCAGGCCCGCCGGCAAACGTTCGAGGAGCGCCGGCCTCTCTATCTGGCGCTCGCCGCCGGCTTCGTCGTGCTGCTCGTCCGGGCCCTGCGCGGCCGGACGCTCTGGGAGGCCGGGATCCTCGGACTGGCGCCGGCCCCGGTGGTCACGGACCTGTTCGGGTACTACTACGCGATGCTCCTGCTGTTCGCGCTCCTGGCGGAGCGACACCCGATCACGGCGGTGCTGGTCCCGGGCCTGGCGGCCGCGAGCCAGGTCGGTCCGCTCCTGACGGCCTGGTACGAGCGCGCCCACGCGCTGGCCAGCGCCGCGGTCCTGCTGATGCTGCTCCTGGTCCTCCTGCCCGGTGCGGCCCGGCCGGCGGGCCTGCCGCCAGGGCTCGAACGGGTCGTCGGCCAGGCCC
>DATLXT010000286.1:0-17673 GCA_035575475.1 Gemmatimonadales bacterium
AGTCCACCTCGAGCCGGCACTCCCGGCCGAGCCGGTCTTCGAGGGCGCGACGCAGCGGGAATCCGCACAGCGCGGGGAGGTTGGCGTTGGCGATCATGGCCGAGCGCGCGGGGTCGAGAAACCCGGCGACGGACACGCCGATCACCGGCGCGAGGTCCCCCGATGCCGTCTGGGCCAGCAGGGGCCGCAGGGCGGTCCCGATGGCGTCCACCAGCGCCCGGGGGTCGCGGCCCGGCGTGGGGATGGCGGTGCGCCGCACGATGCGGCCCCGGGCGGCGACGATTCCGATCTTGGTCCGGGTGCCGCCGATGTCCACGGCGCCGGCGACCCGCATCAGCGAGCGGTCCGCGCGCTCCCGTGCGCCTCTCGGGCCGCGGCGAGCTCCGGATGTTTCCAGAGGTCGATGGGCTTCGCGATCCCCGCGGGACGGAAGGGCAGCATGACCTTGCGGCCGAGGCCGGCCGAGGCGTAGCCGGCGTAGAGGATCTCCTGGACGACGCGGCCGGTCTCGCCGTCGGAGATGGGGGTTTCCTCGCCGCGGACACAGCGGGCGAAGTGGCGCAGCTCCTGCGGGAAGCCGTAATTCCAGTGCTCCTCGAACACCGGATAGGTCCAGCCTCGGGTGGTGGACGCCTTCTCGACGGCGTAGCCGTACCCCGCCTCGGAGTAGGTGGGGAGCGCGTTCCCCATCAGGAGATCGGCGTAGGTCTGGCCCTGGTCCCCGAAGACCTCGATCGAGTCGTCCATCCCGCCGGGCCGGTTCCAGCTGTTCTCGACGACGCCGATCGCGCCGGTCTCGAACTCGATGATGGTGAGCGCCTCGTCGTCGCCCTCGGTACGGTCCCCGTGCACCTGGGTGGAGAGCTGCGCGTAGACGCTCCGCACGCGCGGTTTGCCGAGGAACCACCAGCAGAACGCGATGCCGTGACACCCGAGGTCCATCAGCGCCCCGCCGCCCGATTGCTCGACGTCCCAGAACCAGTCGGCGTGCGGGCCGTTGTGCTTCTCGCCCTGCTTGACCAGGTGCACGCGCCCGAACGCCCCCTCGTCGGCCATCTGCTTGGCTTTGACGTACTTGGGCGCGAAGAAGAGCTCTTCGGCGTAGAGCAGCAACACGCCGGCCCGCGCGCACGCGTCGATCATGGTGTCCGCTTCTTCGAGCGTGAGACAGAGCGGTTTCTCGCAGGCCACGTGCTTCCCGGCTCGCGCCGCGTCGAGGGTGATCCGGGCATGCAGGTAGTTGGGGGCGGCGATCGAGACCAGTTCGACTTCGGGGTCGCGGAGCAGGTCGTGATAGTCGCGGTACCACCGCGCGATGCCGTGGCGCCGGGCGAACGCCTCGGCGTTGGCCGGCGTGCGGGAGGCGACGGCCACGACTTCGGCCTCGCCCGGCAGGGCCTTCACGGACGAGGCGATGCAGTCGGCCTGGAAGCGCGAGCCGACGATGCCGATCTTCACGGGGGCCATGGGGCGCAGAACCTACTTCACGGTTTCGGGTCTGCCAGGGGTCCCGGGTTCGAACGGCCACGTCCGTCCCCGCCACGACCAGATCCCGAAGCCCACCACCCCGAGGGCCAGCGCGCCCAGTCCGAACCCGACCACCGGGAGCGGGGTGGTGGCGAAGATGAAGAGCCAGCCGAGGAGCGCCACGAGGCTGGGCAGGGGATAGAGCCACATCCGGTAGGGGCGGGGCAGCGCCGGCTCTCGCCGCCGCAGCAGCGTCAGGGCGCCGATCTGACCCACGAATTGCACCAGCAGGCGGGTGGTGATCAGGGCGTCGATGACCATGCCCAGGGAGACGAAACCGCCCAGGATCGCCAGGACGCCGAGCACGGCCAGCGAGACGGAGGGGAACCCCTGGGACGGATGCAGACGGGCGAAGATGCGGAAGAAGTAGCCGTCCCGGGCGGCCGCATAGGGGATGCGCGAGTAGCCGAGCAGGAGGGCGAAGACCGAGCCGAAGGCGGTCCAGAGAATCATCGCCGTGAAGAGGGTCGCGACCTGCGGGCCGTAGATCCGTTCCATGAAGGCCGACACGATGAAGCCGGACCGCGGGTGCGCCTCGGCGGGGACGAACTCGCGCCAGGGTACCACTCCGATGATCGAAAGGTTGATCGCGATGTAGATCAGGGCGACGACGACCGTGCTGATGAAGATGGATCGGGGGATCACGCGCCCGGGGTTCTGGACTTCGTCGCCGATGTAACAGACGTCGTAGTAGCCGAGGTAGTCGTAGACGCCGACGCGCGCGGCGGCGCCGAGGCCCAGCAGAAAGCCGAGCGAGAAGGTGAACGCACCGGGCGGGAAATCGAAGGCCACCGCGGGGTCGAAGTGAAGGGCGCCGGTGACGATCACCGCGCCGACGGTGGCGACGGTGCCGATCCAGAGGGTGACGGTGATCGCGGCGATGGAGGTGATCCGGCGATACAGGAGCGCCAGGTTCACGAGCCCGACGATCGTGACCACCGCCATGGTGGGGGGCGCAGCGGCGTCCTTCCAGAGGTAGCCGAGGTAGTGCGAGAAGCCGATGTAGCCCGAGGCGATCTCGAGGGGGCCGCTCAGCACGAACTGCCAGACGAACAGGAACGCCATCAGGCGGCCCGGTCCCTCGGGACCGTAGCCGCGCCGCAGGTACCCGAAGGAGCCGCCGGACCCCGGGAGCGCGGCCCCCAGCTCGCTCCACACCATGCTGTCGCAGAGCACGATCAGCAGGGCGACGAGCCAGCCGAGCATCGCCTGGGGGCCGCCCAGCGCGGACATGAGGAGCGGGATCGTGATGAAGGGGCCGATCCCGATCATGTTCGACATGTTGAGCGCCGTGGCCTGGAGCAGGCCGAAGCGGCGCGGCATCGCGGGCGGGGAGGTCGCGGGCAGGGGGCTCAGGCCGGGGGGCGATCCAGGACGGCGCGCACTCGTCTCGTCAGCGTCGCCGCGTCGAAGGGCTTGCTGATGAAGTGCGTGCCCTCCTGGAGTTCGCCGCGGTGCACGATCGCGTTCTCGGTATAGCCCGAGGTGTACACGACCCGCGTTTCGGGATGCAACTGGGTCAGGCGCTCCGCCAACTCCGGGCCGCGCATCGTGGGCATGACCACGTCGGTGATCAGCAAATGAATCGGTCCCCGGAACCGCTCGGCGGAGAGCAGCGCCTCACCGGGCGTCCCGGCGGTGAGCACCGTGTACCCCGCCGCTTCGAGGACGCGCCGGGCGACCTCGCGGAGACTCGGGTCGTCCTCGACCACCATCACCGTCTCGGTCCCGCGGGCCGAGGCGGGCGGGAGCTGCGGTTCGGCCGCCGTGACCGGCGCCGTCACGCGGGGCAGGTAGATCTTGAACGTCGTCCCGACGCCGGGCTCGCTGTACACCCAGATGTTGCCGCCGCTCTGCTTCACGATCCCGTACACCGTCGAGAGGCCGAGGCCGGTGCCCCGCCCCGGCTCCTTGGTGGTGAAGAACGGCTCGAAGACGCGCTGGCAGGTGGCTTCGTCCATCCCGATCCCGGTGTCGGTGACGGCCAGCATGACGAACGGCCCGGGAGTGACGCCGACATGCCGCGCGGCGTACGCTTCGTCCAGGTCCGCGTCGGCCGTTTCCAGGGTGAGGGTCCCGCCCTGCGGCATCGCGTCGCGGCTGTTGACCACGAGGTTCATCACCACCTGCGTCATCTGACCGGGGTCCACCCGCACGTTGCCCAGAGGCGCACCCGGGACCGTCACGAGCTTGATGTCCTCGCCCACCAGGCGGCGCATCATGGGCTCGAGCTCCGCCAGCATGTCGTTGAGGTTCACGACCTTGGGCTGGAAGACCTGGCGGCGGCTGAAGGCGAGCAGGTGCTGAGTGAGGGCCGCTCCGCGCCTGGCGGCCTGCTGGATCTCTTTCAGGTCCGCCGCCAGCGGGTCGCCTTCCTGGAGACCCGGCAACGCGAGATCCACGGTCGCGGTGATGACGGTGAGAAGATTGTTGAAATCGTGCGCCACGCCGCCCGCGAGTCGGCCGACACTCTCCATCTTCTGGGCCTGAAGGAACTGTTCCTCCAGACGGTGGCGTTCCGTGATGTCCAGCCAGGCGCCCACGACCTCGTGAGGTCGCCCAGCGGCGTCGCGGACGACACGGAGCTCGTCCCGGATCCACACCACGGTACCGTCCTTGCGCAGGAGGCGGTACTCGTGCGCCAGGGAGCCGCGAGCCAGCAGTTCGCCCGACCGCGCGAGGGCCTCCGCCCGGTCGTCGGGGTGCAGCCGGCCGGCCCACCAGGCGGGGTCGAGCGCCTCGTCGGCGCTGAATCCCAACAGCGCCATGACGTTGCGGCTCACCCACGTGGGCACCAGGGTGCGGTCGGCCCCGACGGTCATGGTGTACAACACCGCCGGGCTCGCGGACGAGATGTCTTCCAGGAGCCGCGCCGACTCGCGGAGGGCCTGATCCATTCGGGTCCGCTCGGTGATGTCGCGAGCGATGGCCGAGGCGCCGACGACGCCCCCGGCCGCGTCGCGGATGGGCGAAACGGACACCGAGACCTGCAAGCGCGAGCCATCCTTCCGGATACGCTCCGTCTCCAGGGCCTCCACCCGCTCCCCGCGCGCGACGCGCTGGAGGATGGCTTCGAGCTCCGCGCGCCGCTCGGGAGGAACGATGAGCCCGATGTGCCGCCCGACCGCCTCGGCGGCGGCATAGCCATAAAGCCGTTCGGCCGCCGCGTTCCAGGTGCGAATGGTACCGTCGAGGCTCTTGCTGAGGATGGCGTCGTTCGAGCCGTCCACGATGGCCGCGAGCCTGGCCTGCGCTTCGGCGGCACGGTGCTTCTCCGTGACGTCTTCCACGGCCAGGAGGATCAGGTCCGTCTTGTGGGCCTCCCGATACAGGCGGCGCGCGTTCAGCACCAGGACCCGGTGTCCCAGTTCGGGCAGCTCGACCGAGTGCTCGAAGTCGTCGAAGGCCGTGTTTTGCGGAAGGATCGCCTCGAGCAGCGTGCGCAGGGCGGGGGAGTCGAAGAGGTGACCGTGCAGTTCATACAGGGGCCGGCCGAGCGCCTCCTCGGGCGTGCCCCCGAAGGCTCGATAGAACGCCCGGTTGGCCATGACCAGGCGCAAGTTGGCGTCGAGGACAAGGAGCGGCTCGCGTAAGGTGGCGAGCACGGCCTCGGCGAACCACTGGGAGGGCTCGAGGGGTTGCTCCGGAGCTCGATTTTCAGGGGGGTCAGGGGGACCGCGGAGCTGGTGCGGGGCCATGTGAAGTCACCTCGTCCCAGGAATGCCTACAGCGGCTCGGCGGCCCCGGCGCGCGATGCTTCAGCTAGCCCGCCAGCACGCGACCGGAATTTTACTTCCCCGGGGCTCGGCTCCGCTAGCTCCGCCCGTCATCGGTGAGGGATCGGCGTCGCCCCGTCACCCAGGCCGCGCAGCGCGAGGCGGGGCCTCCGGTCGGCCCCCGGGCAGCCGACCCTGTTGAGGACCCCCTCGCGGGTCTCCAGACTGTCTACGGGCACGAAGCGACGCTTCCCCTGCTCAAGCGGGCGCCGGCAGCGGCAGGCGCTACGCAGGCGCCACCTCACGGATCGGCTGCCCGACCGTTCTTGATCTAGGCGCAGGTCTCCGGCTTTCCGGATCTGTACCAGCAGTCGGACCCATCGGTAGTGAGAATGTCCCGCGCCGCATCATAGGTGAAGGGCAGAACGATGTCCTCCACGATCAGTTGCGGGCCGCCGACCGGGTGGCAGTACACATCTCCGGTAACCGTAAGCCTAAACGGCGCGTCGCCGGTGACGACGCCGAACCCTTCGACCGTGGCTGGAACGAAGCCGAGGCCCGCGCCGATGCAAATCGTTCCGCCGTCGTCGCGCAGGCGCACGGGCATGGTGGGACCATCTGATACGGTCAGGTGCTGGTGACTGCCGTCGAGCGGGTCGGTGTTCTCCCATGAGCCGATGAACGGATTGCTCGTGACCGGTGCCGCGCTGCAGCTCCCGGGCCTGCCGGAGCGGTACCAGCAATCGGAACCGTCGGTGGTGAGGACGTCCCTCGCCGCATCGTAGCTGAACGGCAGTGTCACGTTCTCGGCGACGAGTTGTCGGCCACCGCCCGGGTAGCAGTACACATCGCCAGTAACCGCGAGTCTGAACGGGTCGCCGCTGGTAACGACGCCGAACCCTTCGAGCGTGACTGGGACAAAGCCGAGGCCCGCGCCGATGCAAATCGTGCCGCCATCGTCGCGCAAGCGGACGGGCAGGGTGGGGCCGTTGGACACCGCCAGATGCTGGTGGCTGCCGTCGAGCGGGTCGGTGTTCTCCCACGAGCCGATGAAGGGGTTGCCGCTCGCCACGACTGCGAGGGGAGGAGCTTGTAGGGACGGGCGCGTCGCATCGTCACAGGCGGTGATACCGACCGCAACCAGGGAGAACTGGAGAACCGCTCGCATACAGAGCTCCGGCTTGGGGATGGGGTCTGGAGTCGCGCTCGATGGGCTCATGTTGCACCAAGAGACTGTTGCGGAGATGCGCGTCGCGAGATCACGCGAGCTCCTATCGACGTGGCGAAGCGGAGCGTTGGCCACGGCTTCTCCGGACCATGGCCGGAAGTGAGTCCGTGTGCGATGACCACGAGGTCGCCCCGCCGTCCAGCACTTTCGCGATCGTGGCGATGGTATTCCAGTTGCGGGTGGTGACCGGAACCCCGAAGAGCCGGTCCAACGTGCCCAGGTAGCGGATGACCTTCATGTGGCGTCGGTACATGCCGAAGACGAACCGGTTCTCCCTCGCGAGGACCTTCAGCAGCCACTTGCCGCTGGAAGGAAACCTCAAGGGCATCGACGGCACCGAGCGGGGGCGTCCGGACAGGACGCTCAGGAAGCGGGTGATGTCGGGTCGCACGGGCTGCCCCGCGAAATGACTCCCGGACATCAAGCCGAGAATGTCGCGGCCCTGGCAGATCATGATCTCGGCATCAAAGGGAAGCCCCCGTGCCAATGCGGCGCGGAGTCGCGCCCGGGTAACTGGCCGCCTGATCACGAAGGTACCAGACGCGCCGATGTTGACGGCGTCGAGGGACCGCAGTTGTTCGGCCAGCATGGTGGGCCGGAAGACCCTGTGGCCGCCGACGTTGACCGCCCTCAGAAAAACCACGAGTGCCACGCGTTTGCTCCTGCTGTCGGCGCTCCGAGCTTCAGAATACGCGGAGTTCCGCCAGGGTGCAAACCGAGGCTTTCCCGTGTCCACGGCGGCGCCGCCAGCCCTGCTGACCGCGCCCAGGTGTCCGACCCGTCGCGAGGCTCATCGGTGATCGAGAGCGAACGGCGGAACCGCGCGCATCCTGCCCGCGCCAGCCGCCCTGCCGCAGTCTCATCTGACCGTCAGCCACGATGAAGGCCAATCGGGTGTCGAGGCTGTCAGTTGTCCGCACAACCCGATAGGTGCGACCAACGTCATAGTACGTGGGTCCGTGTGCCGAGCAGAAGGAGCCTAGCGATGATTACCGCGCCCATCGTCCCCTCGAGTGTGCGAGCTGCCTCGTGTCTCGTTCGCCGGGCCTATTGCGTCACCGTCACCGTCCCCGTCATCCCCGGATGGAACCGGCAGCGATAGGGATAGCTGCCGACCGTCGTGAATTGGCGCTCGAAGCTCCCCCCCGACGTCGGGCTTCCGTAACTGTCGGTCCCGGCCGCCCCGAGCGACCCCGAGTCCCAGAGCCCGTCGGTGGACGTCGCCGTGTGGGTCACCGGATCGTTGTTGGTCCAGCGTACCGTGGTCCCGCGGCGCACGCTCGCGTTCGCCGGCGAAAAGGCGTAGTTCGCGATCGTGACATTGGTCGTCGCCACCGGCGGCGGGGTGTTGGGGTTCGAGGGCGTGCCGTAGTCGGGTGACGAAGACTCGCCGCACGCGAGGAGCCCGGCGAGCACCAGAGGGGGACCGATCCAGACCAGACGCATCCCGACCTCCTTGCAAAGCCACTTCCCGGCATCATGAAGTACGGCGCCAAGGGGCGAGTCGGTTTCTTACCGGCCCGCCAGCGCCGCCCAGAGCCGCCGCAGGAATCCCCGCGTGGCGCGATGGAGGGCCTCCCGAAACGCGGCGGCCGACTCGAACCGGGCCGCCGGGTCGTGCGCCACTGCGCGGCGCAACACCTCCTCGAGCTCCCGCGGCACGTCGGGCCGGTGGGCCGAGAGCGGCGGGGGGCCGTTGCTCGCCTGCGCGGCCAGAATCGCTTCGGGCGTGCGCCCCTCGAACGGCGGACGCCCCAACAGGGCGAAGTACGCCACCGCCCCCAGCGAGAAGAGATCGGTCCGCTGGTCCACCCGGTCCCCCAACAACTGCTCCGGAGCCGCGAACTGCGGGGTGCCGCTCCGCGAGGTGGCGCCCCCCGTCCGGTCGCCCCGGAGCGCCAGCGCCAGCCCGAAATCCGTGATCCGCAGCCTGCCGTCCGAGTCAATGAGCATGTTCTCGGGCTTGAGATCACGGTGCACCAGCCCCAGCCGATGGGCGTGCTCCAGCGCCGAAAGCGCCTCGTCCACCAGCCGCACGGTTCGGTCCACGGGAAGCGGCCCCTGGCGCGCCACGAGCTGCGCCAGGCTCTCCCCGGGCACCCACTCCATGGTGTACCAGAGCAGCCCCGCCCGGCCCCCGATTTCGTGGATGCTCACCACGTTGGGGTGCCGCAGCCGGGCCGCCAGCTGGGCCTCCCGGCGAAACCGCTCGACGACGCCGGGATCCGCCGTGAGGGCGGGGTGCAGGACCTTGATCGCCACCTCCCGCTCGAGTCCGAGGTCCCGCACCCGGTACACTCGGCCGAACCCGCCGCTCCCGATCTCCTCGAGCAGCTCGTAGTCGTCCCCCAGGGCCCGCCGCAGCCGTCGCTCGAAGCCCGACTCGGCCAGCTGCGGCGCCGCGGCGGGCTGGTGAAACACCCCCGCATCGGTCACGAAATCCTCGAGCATCTCGGTGGCCGTGAGATATCGGTCGTCGGGCTTGGCGCGGAGCGCCCGCATCAGCACCCGCTCGACCGCGGCAGGGATGGTCGGCCGCAGGCGCGACGGCGGAACGATGGCGTCCGGGTCGGCGGCGGGCTCCTGGGCCGTCAGGGCGAAGTAGATCACCGCCGCGAGGCTGTAGACGTCCGAGGCCGGCTCGCCGCTCTCGCCCCCCCGGACCTCGGGTGCCATGAACGCCTCTCCGGGAACCGGACCGGGCGGCACGTGGGCCAGACACCAGTTCGCGTACCGGACGTCCGTGATCACGCCGCGCCCCGAAATGTCGAGCATCAGCGCCGTGGGGGCGATCCGCCGGATGATCACGCCCCGGGCGTGCGCGTGCTCCAGCGCCGCCAGGAGGTCGCGGACCACCGAGAGCACCGTGGGGATGGGGCGGGGACCGCGCCGGACCGCATCGGCCAGACTCTCACCATCGATCCAGTTGGCGGTGCGATAGGCGATCTGGTCGACCACGGCGGCCGCGTACACGTGCCGAATGGCCGGGTGGTCCAGCGCCGCCAGGGTCTCGGTCTCCCGCATGAACCAGGCCCGCCCGGGCGAGTCCGGAATCAAGTGTACCCGGACCGCCACGTACCGCTTGAGCACCCGGTCCCAGGCGCGGTACAGCGCCCGCTCGGCGGATACGGCGACCAGCTGGTCCAGCCGGAAGGCGGGTTCGAGAACGGCCGCGGCGGCGGCGAGCAGGTCAACTGCGGGACTCTCAGACGGCATCGCGCCGGTCAATCTACACCCGGCCGCGCTGGCACGAACCCGCGACCTGGTGCAGATTGTGCGCGATGCTCGAATCGCCGGCGGACCAGCGCCCGGAGCGGCGCTACCTCATCGAGCGCCGCCTGCTCCCCGACCGGCGGAGCGGGCTGGACCGTCGCATCGGGCCCCGCCGCCTGACCGCCCAGCCGGTGGAAGTCGAGCGGCGCACCCTGGCGGACCGCCGCCAGGGCGAGCGACGCTCGGCCGTGGCACGGCGGAGCTGGATCGACCGACGGGGCTCGGGGATTCGCTGGACGGAGCCGCTGGGATTCTAAGCATGTCCGCCGGCCGAGCGGCGTGCGGCCTAGTTGCGGGAATAATCGACCGTTACCAGAAGGGCGCCCGGGGCCTGCTGGACCCGACTCTCCCCTGACACCGTGGGCAGTCCCACTGTCACCGTGGCAAGTGTCGTGACAGTGCCCCGAGGCTGATTGAGGGCGACCATGTTCGCTGCCGCCGCTTGGACGGCGTCGAGCGCCTCCCAGGACGCCCGGTTATCCACAACCCGTGCAGTCACTTGCAGGGTGCCACGTGCCTGGGCTTCTGCGAGAGCGGGAGTTAGCACCAAGCCTCCCCCAATGAGAGCGGCGAGCATCATGACCCTGGGAGTTGCGGGACGCATGAACCTCGTTGCCTTTCGGTAGATGACCGGGATCGAGAACAGCGCCGTGCCCCGACCTATGGCAGGTTGCGTTCCGGTTCCTGATTTCCACCTAAGTCACTTTGCCTGAATTGGTTACACAGGGCACACGATGCGGGGCTGGTGGCCTCGATCTGTCTAAGTCATCGACACCACCGAGGGTGCACCGACCTGGACTCGCCGCCAACCATGGGATCTTCAGCGGGCGGCGCTGGTGTCGAGGAATAAGACACCAACCAGAAATTGGGCACGGGTGGCACAACCTTTGCCAACCCTGTGGCGGCCGAGCAACAGGAGGGGGTCTGAACCGCCCCCGGGCAGAGACACCCCGTACCATGAAGAGAGGACCCGAACCAGCATGAACACCGCACTGCGCAGCACCCTCGCCGCGACGGCGTTGGCGATGCTCGCCGCCGGGGCCGCCCAGGCCCAGTCCAACAACGCGAGCATTCAGGCCACGGCACAGGTTCAGCAGCCCATCAACGTCACCGGCGCCCGCGACCTCGCGTTCGGCAACGTGTTCCCGGGGGTGAGCAAGGCCATTCCGGTGACCGATCCCAACTCCGGGCGTTGGGACGTGACCGGTCAGGCCGGGGCGAACGTGCAGCTCACGTTCAACCTCCCCGCCACCCTGTCCGACGGCACCAACACGCTGCCGATCGGCACCTACACCGCCCATCACAACACCACCAACGCGCCCACCGGCGGCACGGATTTCACGCCCTCGGCGGCTCCGACCAGCGCCGTGTTGAGCGGCTCGGGTCAGCTGTTCGTGTTCATTGGCGCCACCGTGAGCCCCGCCACCAACCAGCCCGCGGGCACCTACTCGGGGACGCTGTCCATGACGGTGGTGTACTTCTAAGGGCCGTGGAGCGAGCTTCTCCTGGCGGGCGCCGGCGGGGGGTGAGCCCTCTGCCGGCGCTTGTCACAAGCGCGGCCTGGCTTGGCCTGACGAGAGCGACCCCGATGCGAGCACTGAGGATGGCCGTGGCGCTGGGATTCGTGGCCGCGAGCGAGCTGGTGGGGCAGGGCGGCCGGCCGCTTTCGGTGCAGGGGGTGCGCCCGCTCGCCTTCGGGCTCATCTTGCCCGGTGTCCCGGAGGTGGTTCTGCGCACCGACCCGGTCAAGAGCGGGCGGTTCGACTTGAGCGGCGAGCGGTTCGCTCAGGTCGAGCTGACCTTCACCCTCCCCGGCCAGATGATCGGCCCCGGCGGGGCGACGATGCCCCTGCTCTTCGGAAGCGGCGACGCCGGATACTCGGAGACCCAGGCGATCGCCAGCCAGGTCGCCTTCGATCCCAACCAACGGTTCGTGGCCACGCTGTCCCGAAACGGGAAAGGCGCGGTCTTCCTCGGCGGGACCGTCACGCCGGGCGCGGGCCAGCGCGCGGGGAGCTACACCGCGACCATCACCCTCACCGTGGCCTACCTCCCGTGATCCGTATTCTGGCGTGGCTGCTGGCCTCGAGCTGGACCGCCCTGGGCCTGGCGGCGCAGGGCGTGACCATCGCCCCCCACGCGGTCTACATAGACCACCGCGTCCGCAGCGGGTCGGTCTTGCTCTACAACCCCAACGCGTATCCGGTCGAAGTCTCGATCTCCACGCTGTTCGGCTATCCCGTGACCGATTCCGCCGGGCGCATTACGCTGCGGGTGGTGGACCAGCCGGACACCGCCTCGCCGTCGGCCGCGGACTGGATCCAGGCCTATCCGCGACGCCTCACGGTCGCTCCGCTGGAACGCCAGACGGTGCGGCTGCTGGCGACGCCGCCCCCGGGACTCGCCGACGGCGAGTACTGGGCCCGGCTGGTGATTCACGCTCGCGGCGGTCAGGTGCCCATTACCGGCGTCAGCGACACCGCCAACATCCGCGTCGCCCTGCCCCTCGAGGTGCGCAGCATCATCGGCCTGTCGTATCGGAAGGGCGCCTTGCGTACCGGTGTCCGGCTGGCCGACTTGCGGGGTCGTGCGCTCGGGGATTCGCTGGAGGTGCGGGTCCGGCTGGCGCGGCAGGGGACCGCCGCCTTCGTGGGGACAGTCCGGGGGGAGCTGGTGGACTCGGCGGGCGGGGTACGGGCGCGCTTCGCCGCACCGTTGGGAGTCTACTACGAGATGGAGCCGAGGTTCTCGGCCTATACGGGTCCCCTGCCGGCCGGCCGCTATCGGCTTCGCCTGGTCGTCAGCGCCGAGCGGGAGGATCTGCCGCCCGAGGTGGTGCTCCCGGCGGCCCCCGTGCGGGACTCGGTCGAGGTGCGGGTGCCGTGAGCCCGCGGCTGTCGGTGTCGCTGCTCGTGGCGAGCCTGGCCAACGCCGCCGGCGCGCAGTCGCCCACCGGCCAGGTGACTTCGCAGGCAGTGGTGGTCACGGTGGGGATGAGCATCACGCCGCTCCGGGACCTCCAGTTCGGCGCCGTCCCGCTGGGCGTCCCGACCAGCGTGGCTCCGGACGCGCCCAACGCCGGTGCCTGGGCGGCGACCGGCAGTCCCAATGCCCTGGTGAGCATCAGCTTCACCCTCCCGACCGCTCTCCGGAACGTCCAGGCCGTGCCGGGCGTCACCCTGCCCATCGGCTTCGGGGCCGCCGCGGCGCGGTGGCGGCGAGCGGTGAACGATCCCGGCGGCGCCACCGCGTTCGACCCGGCCGCCGGGACCACCGGGCGCTTCGGGCCGCCCCCCAATCCCACGCTCTACATCTGGATCGGGGGTACGGTGAGCCCATCGCCCACTCAGCTCCCGGGCATCTACACCGGGACCGTCATTCTTCAGCTGGCCTACCTCTGACCCAACCCGAGCAGCACGGGACATGAAGACGGGGGTGGGGAGCGGGGCGGGCGCTGTGCCAACGGACAACCGGACCGCGCCCGTGCGCCGGGCTCCCGGCTCCGCGCCCTGGCTGGTGCTGGTCGCGCTGGTGGCTCCCCTGCCCGCGGTGGGGCAGGTGGCCGATTCAGCGCCGGAGCCGGTGATCCTCGAGCTCCAGCTGGGCCGGCTGGCCGGCCGCACCGTCCCGGCGTTCCGGGTTCGGACCGAGGCGCTGGTGCCGATGAGCCAGTTCCTCGAGCTGGCCGAGATTCGCTATCGGCTCACCCCCGAGGGCCGGCTGGAGGCGCGGGTGGATCCCGGTGACCGGCGCCTGGTGATCGAGTTCGGGCGCGACACCATGGTGTTCGGCGACCGTCGGGTGCGCATCGAGCCGGAGTTCAAGCTGGTTCGCGACGGCGAATTGTTCATCGGGGCCGAGCGGTTGGGGGACCTGCTCGGTTCCCGCCTGGTGGTCAGCTGGACCGATCTGGTCGTCACCCTGGTGGATCCGGCCGATCTGCCGATCGGGCGGCGGGCCCGGCGCGGGGCGATGCGGGCGGCGCTGCTCCGGCGAGAGGAGCAGGCCCGACCCGAGCTCGAGCTGGCCGCCGAGCGCCCCTCGTGGGGCGGTTTGGTGCTGGATTACTCGGTCCTGGCGCCGAGCACCGCGCCGCTTCGCGGCGCGGGGTACACGGCGGGGCTGGGCGCCGACGTGGCCGGCGGCAGCCTGGAGCTGGGGGTGACGAGCGTGGGCCCGGCCGAAAGCGGGGTGACGCGGCTCGACGCCTCCTGGAGCGGTGTGTGGCGGGAACACCCCTGGCTCCGACAGCTGCGGCTGGGCGACGGGTCGTCCACCGGCCCGCGCGGCCGGATCCTGCGCGGCGTGGCGGTGACCAACGCCCCCTTCCTCCGCCCCTCGGGCGTGGGCGACGTGACCTACCGCGGCCGCCTGGCGCCGGGCTGGTCGGTGGAGGCCTATCGCGGCGGTGACCTGGTCGCGTACGATTCGACCGGTCCGGCCGGCGAGTTCGCCATGGCGCTACCGGTGCGCTACGGCGAGAACCCCGTCGAGTTCGTCGCCTACGGCCCCCGGGGCGAAATCCGGGCGTTCAACCGCACCTATCGGGTGATCGCCGATCTGCTTCCCGGCGGTCGCTTCGAGTACGGCGTATCGGGTGGCTCCTGCCGGTCGCCGCTCTGCTCGGCGACGCTGAACGCGGACCTGCGCTACGGCCTCGCGCCCGGATGGACCGTGCGGGCCGGGCTCGACGGCTTTTGGCGCGACACCCTCCCCGACCGCCTCCATCCGTACGCCTCGGTGATCGCGACGCCGGCCAACCCGTGGGCCGTGGAAATCGAGGGCGTCGGCCGGGCCTGGGTGCGCGGGGGCGCGCGGTACGAGCCGTCCTTGAACCTCCGGCTCAGCGCCGAGGCCACGGCCTACGCGGGGGACCGGGCGCCGGTGCTGTTCCCGTCCGGCCGGCGCGCGGAGTGGCGGGCGGAAGCGTTTTGGCGGCCGGCCGCGCGTCCCGGGGTCGCGTTCCTCGAAGCCCGGCTGGAACGAGTGCGGAGCGCCCCGGGGACGGACACCCGGGCCCGGCTGGGCGGCTCGTTTCAGGCCGGGGAAGTGCGGTGGTTTCCCTTCGTCCGGGTGGAGCGCCGGGCGGGCGCCTCGGAGAACCTCGAAACCGCGGGCCTCGAGCTGTTCATGTTGCCGCGTCCCGAGTTCGGCCCGGTGCTGGGTGCCGTCTGGGCGCGTCTGGCCGCCGAGGCCGGCCGGGCCGGCCTGACCCGGGCCCAGGCGTTCGCCGCGCGGCAGGTCGGTGGCGGGCTGCGGCTGGAGGTCGGGGCGGCGTGGGTCCGCGGGGCTTCCGCGCCCACCTACACGCTGGTGTTCACCACCTACCTGCCCGCGCTCCGATCCGCCACGGCGTTCAGTATCCCGCCGACCGGGCCCGCGTTCGGGACGCAGTTCCTGCAGGGTTCTCTGCTGTGGGATCGCGCCACCCGGGCGCTCACGGCGGCGCCCGGCCCGTCGCTCGAGCGCGCGGGCGTGGCCGGGTACGTGTTCCTCGACGAGAACGGCGACGGGGTGCGGGACCCCGGTGAACCCGGGGTGCCGAACGTCCGGGTGCGCGTCGGCTCCTCCACCGCGGTCTCCGACTCGAACGGCCGCTATCGGGTCTGGGACATCGTCCCCTACGAGCCCGTGGTCGTGACCGTGGACTCGCAGTCCCTGGCCTCCCCGCTGCTGGTGCCCGCCGTGGCCAGCGCGAGCCTGATCCCCGGGCCGAACCGGTTTCGGGGGTTCGACGTGCCGTTGGTGCGCGCCGGGGTGATCGAAGGGCGGGTGGTGCGGGACGGCCGGGGGCTGGGGGGCGCCACCCTCCTGCTCACCGATCTCCGCACCGGCGGGCGCCGGACCGTGACCACATTCTCGGACGGGGAGTTCTACCTGCTGGGCGTCAAGCCGGGCGACTACGAACTGACGGTGGATCCGCGGGTGCTCGAGGTGCTCGACGCCGTCGCCGGCCCGGTGCGGTTCACTCTGGCGCCGACCGCCGCGGGCGTGGGGCGCTCGGGCCTGGTGCTCGAGATCAGGCCGCGGCCTTAGCCGCGACCTCGCGGATCACGCGCTCCAGCTCGGTGAAGTCGAACGGCTTGACCAGCGACGGCACCCCGGCGTCTCGGATCAGCGCCGCGGTCTCGGGGGCGAACGTGTCGCCGGTGGAGAATACCAGCCGGCTCACCAGCTCCGGCCGCTCGGCGCGCAAGCGGGCCAGGAACTCCTGCCCGTTCATCCCCGGCATGCGCACGTCGGACAGGATCACGTCGAAGTCGTCGGAGCGCAGGACCTCCAGCGCCGCGGCGCCGTCCCCCACGGCGCGGCACCGCATCCCCCGGCGATTGAGGAACCGGGCCACGGCCGATCGGAGGGCCGCTTCATCCTCCACCAGGAGCACGGAGAGCGGTCCCGCCCCGGGCGCGGCCGCGGGCGGCGCCTCGAGCGGCGGCCGCGGCTGCGACCGCGGGTCCCGGGGCAGGGTCACGGTGAACGTGGCGCCCCGGCCCGGCTCCGACTCCACGCTGATGCGGCCGCCGTGATCGTGGACGATCCCGTAACAGATCGAAAGTCCCAGCCCGGTGCCGATGCCCTCGGGCTTGGTGCTGAAGAAGGGATCGAAGATGCGGTCCCGGATCTCGGGGGGGATCCCGGGCCCGGTGTCGCCGCACGCCAGGGTGACGTCGCGCTCCCCGGCCCGGGTCCGCAGGGCGATGACCCTCGTTCCCTCGCGCTCGACCAGGGCCTGCTCGGCGTTGATCAGCAGGTTGAGCAGCATCTGTTGCAGCTCGGAGCCGCTTCCCCACACCAGGGGGTCCGAGGGGTCCAGTTCCAGCGTCACCCGGATGTTGAGCGTGGACAGGTGGTAGGAGCGCAGGGCGAACGTCCGCCGCACCAGATCGTTCACCGACACCAGCGCCCGCTCCCGACCGCCGGCCCGCGCGAAGGCCAGCAGGTTCGACGTGATCCGCCCGATCCGCGTGGCCTCGTCGTACACCATCTTGATCATCTCGCGGTGCTCGGGACGGAGATCGTCGAGCAGGAGGGTCTGCGCGAATCCCGAAATGATAGCCGCGGGATTGTTGATCTCGTGCGCCACGCCGCTCACCAGCTGCCCCATGGCCGCGAGCTTCTCGGCCTGCTGGAGCTGGGCTTCCGCCCGCCGCAGATCGGTGACATCCCGGGCCAGCACCAGGACCTTGTGGATGGCGCCGCCCTCCCGAACCGGCGCGCACAGGAACGAGGTGGTACCGCGGGTCTGGTCGGGCCGCTCCACGGGCGCCTCGAACCGGCGGATCTCGCCGGCGAAGGCCGCGTCGAGGTTGTCGCGCAGGACGGGCGCGGCGTCCGGGAGGACGCACTCGAAGAGCGATCGGCCCGGAGCGTCTGCCGGGAGGCCCAGGAGGCGCGCGGCCGGCACGTTGACGTCCAGGGCACGGCCCCCCCGGTCCACCACGGCGATGGCATCGGGCACGGCCTCACCTACCGGAACGTCGGCGCGCTCGCCACGATCGAGGAGATCGAGACCTTCGCCATCGGGCACGCGATCGTGGCGCGCGCGCTCCTGGTCGGGATGGTCCAGGCGGTGCGGGAGATGAAGGCGCTGATCGCCTGGCCGCCGGCCGCGGCCGGCCCGGCGCCGGGGGGCGGGCCCGGAGGCGGGACGCGGTGATCGTGGGGGTCGGCGTCGACCTGGTGGACGTCGCGCGCTTCCGCCGGGCGCTGGAGACCTGGGGGGAGCGGCTGACCCGCCGCCTCTTCGCCGAGTCGGAGCTGGCCGACTGCCGGGGGCGGAGTCGGCCGGCCGAGGGGCTGGCCGGGCGCTTCGCCGCCAAGGAGGCCTTCCTCAAGGCGCTCGGCACCGGCCTGGCCGGCGGCCTGCGCTGGCGGGAGGTGGTGGTCGCGCGCGACGCCCAGGGGCGGCCGCGGCTCGAGCTCGCGGGG
>DATLXT010000287.1:0-2944 GCA_035575475.1 Gemmatimonadales bacterium
GGTGGGGCTCTCGACCTGATCGGACACGGCCTCGACCTGGTCGGCCAGGACCTGCGGGGCTTCCAGGACGATGAGTTCGTCGGCGTCCACCGCGGCGATGCCGGGCGTCCCGGCCAGGGCCTGGGCGTTGGCGTCGCTGAGTCCGCTCACCGCAGCGAGCCCCGCGGCCGGGGACGACCACTCGACCTGGCCCCCGTGGTCCGCGACGAACTGCCGGAAGCCGGCAGGTTCCGAGGCGCCGTTGAAGGAGATGACGTGGCGGCCCGTGTAGTAGGGGCCGCCTGAGGTGACGAGGCTCGGCTTCACCGCGAGGGGTGCCATCGCGGGGACCAGGGGTTCTTCCCGGCAGGCGGCGAGGGCGAGTCCTGCGAGCAGGAGGGCGGGAGCGGCAAGTCGGCGCATGGGCGAATTCCTCGGCGATCGAGAGGGACAGGGAATCGGGGCGCGCCGACCGGTGGCGCACACCCGGCGGGTGTCGGCGGGCGAGATACTACGCTGCGGCACGGGCCGCCGCCAGCGCGCGAGTGGTGGCTTTTCCCCACAGGTGCCGACCGGACCCAACAGATCAGCCGGTCGGGTTCGGAGCCCTCGGGGTCCCGAGGCGGCGGAACCGGGACCTTCCTCGTTCATGATCCGTGGGGTGTTGGCGCGCACGGGCAGCGTTCCGGGCAGCCAGCCGGCGCGTTCTTTTTCGCGCGCCAGTGGAACCTGCGGCAAGTCCAGGCCAACACGGCGTGGGCCGCCGGCCGGCTCGGATCGCCTAACGTGAGCGTGTACATCCTCGACTCCGGAATCGACCCGAGCCACCTCGACCTCCAGGGCCGCGTGGACGGGACCCGCTCCGTGGACCTGCTCGGCACCTTCACGGTGAACGGCGTCTCGTTCACCGAACGGGACACCGTGGCCAAGTACTTCCCCGGCCGCCCGGCCTACACCGATCTCTTTTTCCACGGCACCCACGTCGGCGCCACGGTGAGCAGCAACGCGATCGCGGCCGCGGGGGTGACCTCGATGACGCGCCTGGTGGCCGTGAAGGTGTGCGCCTATCTCAACGTCTGCCCCTTCAGCTCGATCCTGAACGGCGTCCTCTACGCCGCCGACAACGGGGCCGACGTCGTCAACATGAGCCTGGGCGGCAACTTCAGCAAGGCGGGCAACGGCCGCTTCGTCGGGCTCATCAACAAGACCTTCAACTACGCCCGGAGCCGCGGGGTCACCATCGTCGTCTCGGCCGGCAACAGCGCCGTTGACATGGACCACGACGGCAACGCCTACAAGACCTACTGCAGCACTCCGGCCACGGTCTGCGTGGCCGCCACCGGGCCCACCGCCCAGGGCTCCGTGAACGGCCCCTGGACTAATCCGGATGCGCCCGCCACCTACACCAACTTCGGCCGCTCGGCCATCAACGTGGCGGCGCCGGGGGGCAACGTGGACACCTTTGTCTGGGCCGCCTGCTCCCGGACCAGCCTCGTCATCCCGGTCTGCCGCACCGGGACCTTCGTCGTCGGGGCCCAGGGCACCAGCATGGCGGCCCCGCACGTGAGCGGTGCCGCGGCGCTGCTGGTCGAAAACCTGGGCCGGAACCCGGGACTCATCCGGAGCCGCCTCCAGCAGACCGCCGACGACGTCGCGGGCAACGGGACCAGCCCGTTCTACGGCAAGGGCCGCGTGAACGTGGCGCGAGCGGCGGGCGTGATCTAGCCGGGAGTCGTTTTCAGCGCCCCCGCCAGGGGGCGAGGGGGCGCCCCGGCATGGCCCACCTGCGTGGGGGGCGCTGCAGGCGAGGCGGATCTCGCCCCGCCGTCTGCCGCCCTCCACGCCTCCTCTCCCCTACCGCCTGATGCCGAGCAGCCGCTCCCACCACGGGTGCCGCCAGCGGCCCATGGCCTGCCAGGCTTCCGGTGTGGTCACCTCGGGCTCGTCGCCGGTGTCGCCCAGCGGGACGCGGGCCAGGTAGCGCGCGATGATCCGGTGGCCGCGGTTGAGGACGGTGCCGATCGTGAGCACCGCGACCAGGTTCCCCACCACGAGCGACCACCACGAAAGCCCGGCGCCCTTCACGCCCTCGACCAGAGCGTAGGCGAGCCCCAGGTAGAGCAGCTCGAACATCGCGAACGCGATGAGCAGGGCGACGAGGAGCGTCGGCTGGCGAATGGCCTGGTGCACCAGCCCGACGATCGCGAGCGCGAGCAGGACGAACAGGATGAAGTGCACGGCCGTGTAGGCCATGATCGCGATGAAATCGAGGCCCGGTTCGGCCGTGGGATTCCCATAGAGCAGGAGCTGGCCCAGCGCGTTCGGGGTGTGGAGCGGCTCACCCGCGAGGGCGTCGCGGAGCAGGAACCAGAGGAAGACGGCCAGGGCGCCGAGCGCGCCCGCATCGGCGGCCTCGCGCAGCAGGGCGTGATGGTGTCGAATCATGGGACCTCCCGCACGGCTGGCACAGCGGTCGCAATCCCTGGCGGGTTCGGCCCGGTACCAGCGGCGGGACGGAACCCGCGCCGGGGAAGCTCTGCCGGCCTCGCCGCGGCCCCGTGACGCCGCGAATCGCCCGGCGGCGGTGGCCTGGGGACCGAGGGCGAGCGGACGCAGAACCCCCGCAGGAGACGGTGCGGATGGCGCCATGAAGGCAGGCTGAACCGGGGATGAAACGAAGGAACGAAGGAAAGATGGGCCCTGGTGGATTCGAACCACCGACCAACGGATTATGAGTCCGCCGCTCTGACCGACTGAGCTAAGGGCCCGCACGCACCGGCGACGGCCCGGAATAGACACCAGCCCCGGACCCCGCGTCAACCGGCCCCCGCGGCTCGGATCCGGCACTCCGCCGGATCGCCCCTGGCCCCCGGGATCGAAGCGGACGGCCTCTGATCCGCTACCCGTGCCTCGCCCCGTCGGCAACCCCCGACGATCCGGCGCACGGCGCCCCCCCCCCCCGGGG
>DATLXT010000288.1:0-4692 GCA_035575475.1 Gemmatimonadales bacterium
GTTCGTAGCGCGCAACATGACCAAGCCGGTGGTGGGGTTCGTCGCGGGCCAGACCGCCCCGCCGGGCCGTCGGATGGGCCACGCCGGCGCCATCATCTCGGGGGCCGGAGGCACCGCCGCCGAGAAGATGCGCGCCTTCGAGGAAGCGGGGATCGCCGTGATGCGGCGCCCCGCCGACGTGGTGCCCCTGCTCAGGGAACGCCTGTGAAGCTCAGCGACGTCCTCGACCCCCGGCACGTGGTGGTTCCGCTCAAGGCCGCGACGGTGCAGGCCGCCACCGAGCAGCTGGCCGGACGGCTGATCGCCGCGGGGGCCATTGCCGAGCCGGGGCGACTGAACGCCGTCCTCCGGAACACCTGGCCCGAAGACATGGTGAGCGTGGGCGAGCACGCCTTCCTGCCCCACTTCCGCACCGAGGCCGTCCGCCAGCTCGTGGCTGCCGTGGGCGTCTCCCCCGCGCCCATCAAGTGGGAACGGGACCCCCATCGCGCGGCGCGCATCGTGATTCTGGTCGTGGCCCCTCCCCGCGAGACCGCCACCTACCTCCAGGTACTGGGCACCCTGGCGCGGGTGCTCTCGTCACCGGAGACGGTGCTGGCCCTGCTGGCCGCCAAGACGCCGGAACAGGTGGTGGGGGTGCCGGGAATCACCGGCGCCGAACTCCCGGGCCAGCTGACCGTGGCCGACGTGATGACCACCCGGGTCCACAGTGTGGGTCCCGATGAGACTCTGGGATCCGCCGCCCGGTACATGCTGGAGCATGACATTCGCTCCCTTCCCGTGGTGGACGAGTCGGGCGCGCTGGTGGGCATCGTGACGCACAAGGAGCTGTTGAAGCACTTGATTCCCGACTACCTCCAGCGCACCAAGAGCGGCAAGTTTCGCGCGGTCACGCCGGCACAGCTCGAGCGGGGGACGGCTGATCCCCGCGACCTGCCGGTACGCGACGTGATGGCGCGCGCCGTGCTCTGCCTGTCCGAGGACCAGAGCCTGCCCGACGTGGCCAGCCTCATGAGTAACAAGGACCTGGACCGCTTTCCCGTGGTCCGCCAAGGCCGGGTGGTGGGTTTCCTCACCCGCGCCGATCTGATCCGCCGCTTGGTCGCCGTGTAGCACCCACGCCTCACCACCCCCGCTCCGCGCATGCTCACTCTCGCGATCATCAAGCCCGACGCCGTCGAGGCCGGCCTCGCCGGCAAGATCCTCGCCCACCTGGAGCAGGAGGGCTTCGCCATCCGGGCCGCCCGGCTGGTGCGACTCACCCCGGCCCAGGCCGAGGCCTTCTACGCGGTGCACCGCGCGCGGCCGTTCTTCCGCCCCCTGGTGGCCTTCATGACCTCGGGCCCGGCGCTGGCCCTGGCGCTGGAGCGGGACGACGCCGTAGCCCGCCTGCGGACGGTCATCGGGGCGACCGACCCGGCGGAGGCTCAGCCCGGCACCATCCGCCGGCTCTACGCCCAGTCCAAGGAGCGGAACGCGATCCACGGGTCCGATTCGCCCGAGACGGCGGCCCGCGAGGTGGCGTTCTTCTTCAGCGAGGCGGAGCTCGTCGGTTTGCTTGACGCAAGTCCCACAAGGGTTTAGCTTCACTCGCCATGCTCGAAGTTGACCTGCGGGAACTCGCTCGAGGGCCCGTGGAGACCCAGGGGGTGCTCGCAGGGGAAGACCCGTTGTTCGCCGGCGTGGACGCCGCCTTCGCCGAGCCGGTCCGAGTCGGGGGGCGGCTGCAAGCCACGGGGGCGGGGCGATTCTATTGGCACGGATCGCTCCACACCGTGGTGCGGGCGGAGTGTCGCCGCTGTCTCGCGCCGGTCGCCGTGCCCGTGGCGGTGGAAATCGGGGCCCTGTTTTCCCAGGAGCCCGGCGCCGCGGACGATCCGGATACGTATCCCGTCGCCCGGGACGCCCTGTTGATCGACGTCCGAGCGGCGGTGCGCGAGGAGCTGATCCTCGCGCTGCCGCAGTACGTGTTGTGCCGGGAGGACTGCCGCGGGCTCTGCCCGCGCTGCGGCAAGGACCTGAACGCGGGCCCCTGCGGTTGTCCGGCGCCTGCCACGGACTCTCGGTGGCTGGGGCTGGCGATGCTGCGGGATAAGTTCCGCGACTGACGAGGACCCACTCATGGCCGTACCCAAGCGGCGGACCTCCAAGCGCAAGAAGCGCCTGCGCCGGACCCACTACCGGGCGGCGCCTCCGGCGCTCCAGCCCTGCCCGCGCTGCGGCGATCTGAAGCAGCCGCATCGCGTGTGCCCCACCTGCGGTTACTACAAAGGCGAACAGCGCGTGGCGGTCGAGGACGCCTGAGCGTGATCCGCATCGCGCTGGACGCGATGGGCGGGGACAACGCACCGCAGGTGGAAGTGGAGGGTGCGGCCCAGGCGCTGCGGGAGCTTTCCGGCGACTTTCGGATCCAGCTGGTGGGCCGCCGCAGCGAGATCGAGGCGGCGCTGGCCCAAGCGCGCGATCTGGATCGCGGCCGGGTGGACATCGTGGACGCCCCGGAGGTGATCGGCATGGGGGAAAAGCCCCTCCAGGCCCTCCGGGCCAAGCCTCGCTCCTCGATCATGGTGGGCTTGGGGCTCCAAAAGCAGGGCCAGTCCGACGCCTTCATCTCGGCCGGGAACACCGGCGCGGTGATGGCGGCGGCGACGCTGGTGCTGCGCCTGCACGACGGTGTCCAGCGAGCGGCCATCGGGGCGGTCCTCCCCACCGCCCGCCAGCCGGTCCTGATGCTCGATGCCGGGGCCAACGTGGATTGCGATCCCCGGGAACTGGTCGGGTTCGCCCACCTGGGAGCGGTGTATGCGCGCGACGTGCTGAGCCGCGCCGAGCCGACCGTGGGCCTGCTCAACGTCGGCGAAGAGGACGAGAAGGGCAATGCCGTGGTCAAGGAGGCCCACCAACTGCTCAAGGGCTCGAGCGGGTTCCGGTATGTGGGGAACGTGGAGGGCCGCGACATCCCGGCCGCGGAGGTGCGAGGCCAGCCGCTCGACGTGGTGGTGTGCGACGGCTTCGTGGGCAACGTGGTGCTCAAGTTCTACGAGTCGGCTGCCCGGGTGTTCGTCCGGCTGCTCCGCCAGGAGCTGCCGGACGTGCTCCAGCGTCCGGAGATGGGGCGGGTGCTCAAGATCCTCGATTACGCGACTTACGGTGGAGCGCCGCTCCTGGGGGTGCGGGGGGTGGCGATCATCTGCCACGGCTCCTCGCCGGCCAAGGCCATCAAGAACGCCATTCGGGTCGCCATCCAGGCGGTCACCAGCCACCTGAGCCAGGACATCGGCGCGGAGTTCGCGCAGGGGGGAGCGGTCGCGTGAAGCGCCCCATCGCGGAGCTGGCCGGGACCGGGCGCTACACGCCCCAGCGGGTGATGACGAACCAGGAGTTCACCCGGTTCCTGGACACGTCGGACGAGTGGATTCGGGAGCGCACCGGCATCCGCGAGCGCCGCGTGTCCGCCAAGGAGGAATCCAACGCCTGCATGGCCAAGGCCGCCGCGCTCCAGGCGCTGGGCGACGTGGGGCTCACGCCGGCCGATCTCGACGCCGTCGTGGTCGCGACCGCCTCGCCCGACCGCCTGCTCCCCTCGCAGGCCTGCGACCTCCAGGCGGTCCTGGGCGCGAAAAACGCGGCTGCCTTCGATGTGGGCGCGGCCTGTGCCGGCTTCATCTACGCCCTCAACGTGGCCGAGGGGCTGGTGGCCAGCGCCCAGGCCGAGCACGTGCTGGTCGTGGCGACCGAGAAGCTCACCACCATCACGGACTGGACGGACCGCGCGACCGCCGTGCTCTTCGGCGACGGGGCGGGCGCGACCATCGTCCGGCCCAGCCGCGACGCGCGCGGCATCCTGTCCTCCTACATGAAGTCCGACGGCACCCTGGCCGAGTTGCTCTATCGGCCGGGGGGCGGGGCGAGCCACCCGCCGGACGAGCAGCTGCTCAAGGACCACAGCTATTTCATCAAGATGGCCGGTCGCGAAGTCTTCAAGGCCGCCGTGCGCTCCATGGCCGACGCCTGCGACCAGGCCCTCCGGCGCGCCGGCCTCACCGGCGCCGACGTGGACCTCCTCATTCCGCATCAGGCCAACATCCGGATCATCGAGGCGACGGCCAAGCACGCCGGTCTGCCGATGGACAAGGTCTACGTCAACGTCGACCGCTATGGGAACACCTCGGCCGCCTCGGTGGCCATCGCGCTGGACGAGGCGGTCCGCACCGGCCGGCTCCGGCCGGGGATGACCGTCCTGCTGGTGGCCTTCGGGGCGGGCTTCACCTGGGCCAGCATGGTGGTCCGGTGGTAGCCACGGTGTGGCTCTGCCCGGGACAGGGGGCGCAAAAAGTGGGAATGGCCAAAGACCTCGCGGAGCGCTTCCCCGCGGCGCGCGAGGTGCTCCAGGCGGTGGACGATGCGCTGGAGACGCCCCTCTCCCGCCTCATGTTCGAGGGACCGGACGAGGACCTGACGGCCACGCACAACGCCCAGCCCGCGATCCTGGCGCACAGCGCGGCGGTATTCGCCGTGGTGCGGGAGTGCGGCGGCCGGGTGGTGGCGGCCGCCGGCCATTCCCTGGGCGAGTACTCGGCCTACGTCACCGCGGGGGCGCTGGAGGCGACCGAGGCGGCCAAGCTGGTGCGGCGGCGAGGGGAACTGATGCAGAAGGCCGGTGCGGAGCGCCCCGGGACTATGGCGGCCGTG
>DATLXT010000289.1:0-10390 GCA_035575475.1 Gemmatimonadales bacterium
AGCAGCGCGGTGAACAGCCCGACCAGGCCGCCGAGCCCGAGACCCAGGGCCCCGTCGGCGAAGCGGGCGGCGCTCACCGCCGCCACGGTCGCCGGGCCGTACTCGGGATACCGCACCGCCCCGACCGGCAGGATGTCGTACTGGAAGAGCTCGAACAACACGCCCAAGGCGAGCCCGGCCGGGAGGTCGCCCAGGATCAGGCCCGCCACCGCTCCGGCCACCAGCGGCCGCGCGATCATCATCTGCGGCACGCTGACCAGATCGAGGCCCACCAGCGTCCCCCAGGCGAGCAGCGCGAGTTCGGGACCCCAGTTCACACGAACTCCTCCAGCGGGACGGCGCGGGCGGTGGGGACGTCCTGCGCCGTCACCACCACACCGTTCGAGGCCAGGCGTCGCAGCTTGGCGGCCTCCTCGTCGGTCAAGTAGACGTACCGCAGGCGCTCGCGGCGGCCGGGCCGGTGGTGAATGCCGCCCAGGTTGACCTGGGTCACGCGATCGGAGCGGGAGACCAGGGCGGCCATGGTATCGATGTCCCCCGTGAGCAGGATCCCCACGCGAGGGTCGGCCTCCCATTCCGGCAGGCGAGCGGCGGCTTCCTCGGCGGAGGCGAAGATCACTTCGATCTCCGGCGGGACGCCCATGCGGTAGAGGTCCTGTTCCCACTCGCTGTCCCGCACCTCGTCGTCCACCAGCACGATGAACCGGGCCCCCAGGGGCTGACCCCAGCCCACGACGACCTGCCCGTGGATCAGGCGATCGTCGATGCGAAAGAGCCGGATGGTCATGCCGCCGGGGTCCGGATGGCCTTGGCGCCGGCCTCGGCGGCGCGGCGGGCCGCCTGTTCCGGGGTGGCCTCCCGGTGAAACACGAAGTCGAGCAGCATCGCGAGGTTGACCCCGGTCACCACGGCCAGGGCCGGGTTGCCGTGGGCGTAGCGGGCCGCTCCCGTGAGGCAGGAGCCGCCGGGGAGATCCACGAACAGCACCGCGGGGCGCCCGGCCACCGCGCGCTCCAGCCGCCGGGCCAGGGCGTCGTAGTCGCACCCCTCGTTGGACACGGGCACCAGGGCCCCGTCCACGCCGGTGATGGCCTGCACCGCCGACACCAGCGCCTGGGCCAGCGCCGAATGCGACACGATCACGCCCAGCAGCGGCTCACTCATAGTCTTCCTCGAGATACCCCCGCAACTCCCGCCGTTCGCGCATGCGGGCGATCAGGCGTTCGTTGAACCGGCGAGCCGAATCCACCCCGCTGTAGCGCAGCAGGTGGTTCATGGCCACCACCTCGCAGATCACGGTGAGGTTCTTACCCGGGTTGAGCGGGACCACGACCAGCGGAAGGGTGACGTCCAGCAGGGTCGTCTCCTGCCCATCCAAGCCGGTCCGGTCGTATTCCCGCGAGGCGTCCCAATCCTCGAGCTGGACCACCACCTCGATGCGCTTCTGCTGGCGGACCGCCCGGATGCCGAAGAGCGCCTGGATGTCGATCAGCCCGATGCCCCGGATCTCCATGTAGTGATGCGACAGCTCGTGGCCCCGCCCGATCAGCACGTCGTTGCCGCGGCGCGTGATGTGCACCACGTCGTCGGCCACCAGCCGATGTCCCCGTTCGACCAGGTCCAGGACGCACTCGCTCTTGCCGATTCCGGAGCGGCCGCGGAAGAGCAACCCCACGCCGTAGACGTCGGCCAGCGAGCCGTGCACCGTGGTCGTCGGGGCGAACGCCTCGTCCAGGAAGGGCCGCAACCGACGGTAGAACTCCGCCGTCTTGAGCCGCGTCCGGATGACCGGGATCCCGCGGGCGCGGGCCAGCTCCAGCAGCTCCCCGGGCGGGTCCTGACTCTTGGTGATCACCACGCAGGGGAGATCGAACGCGAAGAACGCTTCCAGCGCCCGGCGGCGCTGGTCGGGCGCCAACGCGGCCAGGTAACTGATCTCGGTCTCGCCCAGAATGTGGATGCGGTCTCCCACGAACCGGGCGGTGTAGCCCGCCAACACCAGGCCCGGACTGGACGCCTCGGCCGAGGGGATGACGCGGTCGAGTCCCGTCTCGCCGGTCAGGGTTTCGAGCTGCAGCGGGTCGCCCTTCTCGGCCAGCAGATCGCGGACCTTCGGCGGGCTCACCGGAGGGCCCGAAGGGAAGGCCGCCGCCGATGGCGCGTCGCCTTGTCCAGCTGGCGCCGCAGCCGACCCGCGGCCCGGTCCAGCGCCGTGCGGTGATCAGGTCCCTCGGCGGTGGCCACGTGGACCTGCTGGCGCACCGTGTGCAGGCGCAGTTCCACCAGGGCGCGACCGTGGTCGGCGTCGAAGATCGCCTGCCCGTGATGCGGGCGCGATGCGACCCGGGTGATCCGGTCCAGCAGGCTCCGGGCCCGGACGCGCAGCTCGTCGGGAACGACGCCGTGACGGCCGGTGATGGTGATCCGCATGGTCAGCCTCCCTGTGCGATGACCCGCTCGAGGTGAGCCTCGGTGGCGGCCGCCGCGCGATCCCAGGAGAACCGTTGGGCGAAGGCCCGCGCCGCCCGCCCCAGGCGCTCCACCAGCGCCGGATCCGCCGCCAGGGCGAGCATCTGGCGGGCGAGGGCCGGGGCATCGCCATGCGGCACTAGAAACCCGGTCTCTCCGTGGCGCACCGTCTCGCGCAGGCCGGGGCGGTCCGACGCCAGGGCGGGCGTGCCGCACGCCGCCGCCTCCACGTTGGAAAGCCCCCACCCTTCCTTGGGACTGGGAAAGACCACCGCCCACGCCCGGCGGAGCCGCCGTCGCTTTTCCTCCTCCGACACGAAGCCCAGAAAGCGCACTGCCGCCTCGAGCCCGAGGGCGCGGACCAGCCGCTCGAGCCGCGGGCGATCGTCACCCTGGCCCGCGATCTCCAGCACCAGCTCGGGCCGCTGCCGCCGCGCCAGCGCGAGCGCCCGGACCGCGACCTCTACTCCTTTATAACGCTTCAACCGCCCAACGTACAGGAAGGTCGGGCGCTCGGCCCGCGGGGTGCCGGGATCGGGCGCGTACCACGTGGCGTCCACGCCGGGATAGATCACCTCGATTCGCTCGGGCGCGACGCCGCGGGCCACCAGGTCGTCGCGCGTGCTGTCGGAAATCGCGTGGAACCAGGCCCGGCGATAGGCCCGCGGAAGGAAGCGCTCCGCCCCCCACACCACCAGCGCCACGGGCCAGCTGGCCTCCGCAAACGCCGTCGTGCCGAAGAGGTGAGGAACGATCACGGCGAAGGGCAGCCGGGTGAGTCCGGCCAGATAGAGCGGAACCTTGTTGATGTCCTCCACCACCACGTCGTAGGCCCGGGTTCGGAGCCGGGCCCGGACCGCGCCCCGGCCCCGAAGCGCGAACGAGTGCCGGCCGCCGACCCGGTACACCTGAAGCCCGTCCACCACAGCACGCGGGGCGGCGCCCGGCCACCCGCTGGCCACCAGATCGATCTCGTGCCCGCGGCGCGCCAGCCGCCCGAAGATCTCGTGCAGATGGATCTCGGCCCCCCCGGCATGGGGGTTCTCCCGGTCGTTCCAGTTGACCAGGAGAATCCTCACAGCGCCCCCTGCTCCCGGGCCAGCCGATCGAGCACCCCGTTGACGAACTGCGGGGCCTTCTCGCCGCCGAACCAGTGCGCCAGCTTCACGGCTTCGTCGATCACCACCCGGGGCGGCGTCCGGCCTTCCGCGAGTTCGGCCAGGGCCAGCCGCAGGATGTTGCGCTCGATGACGCCGGTGCGCTCCAACCGCCAGTGCTCCGCCGCCGCGGCCACCCGGCGGTCGAACTCGGCCCGTCCGGCCACCGCGCGCTCGGCCAGCTCCGCCGCTCGGTCGTACTCCGCCGGCGGACGCTCGTAGCAGGCGGCCACCCGGGCGATCACGTGGCGGATGTCGGGCTGGCCCGACATCTCCCACGCATAGAGGATCTGGAGCGCGCGGGCGCGGGATTTAGTCTCGGGGCGCTGCACCGCCCAGCCCGGCGAGGACGTCCGCCGTCAGCAGGGCCGCCTCCGCCGCCTCATACCCCTTGTTCCCCGCGTCGCCTCCGGCCCGCGCCAGGGCTTGCTCCAGGCTCTCCGTGGTCAGCACGCCGAACCCCACCGCGATCCGGTGGGCCAGGGCCACGTTGGCGAGACCCCGGGCCGCCTCACTGGCGATCAACTCGAAATGGGGGGTCTCGCCCCGGATCACGCACCCCAGCGCCACGATGGCCCGGTACCGTCCCGAGGTCGCCGCGGCTTCGGCCACGACCGGCAGCTCGAACGCGCCCGGGACCCAGATCACGTCCACCCGCGCCTCCGCCACGCCTCGCTCCTCGAGACAGCGCCGGGCGCCGTCCAGCAGACGGCTCGTGACCATCTCGTTGTAGCGGCTGACAAGGACCGCCACGCGTGGGGAGGTCCGCGCGGCCACGGTCAGTGCGTGAGCAGGTGGCCCAGCTTGTCGCGCTTGGCGTCGAGGTAGGAGCGGTTTTCTTCCGTGGCCGGCGGGACGATGGGGACCCGCTCCGTGATCGTGAGCCCGTAGCCTTCGAGCCCCACCAGCTTCTTGGGGTTGTTGGTCAGCACGCGGATGCTGGAGAGCCCCAGGTCGAGCAGGATCTGGGCCCCGATGCCGTAGGAGCGGAGGTCCGCGTCGAAGCCCACCTTCTCATTGGCTCCGACCGTGTCGTGCCCCGCATCCTGCCACTCGTAGGCGCGGAGTTTGTTGAGCAGGCCGATCCCCCGGCCCTCCTGATCCAGGTACACCACGGCCCCGCGCCCGGCCTCGGCGATCATCCGCATGGCGGTCTGGAGCTGCCAGTGACAATCGCAACGGAGGGAGCCGAACACGTCCCCGGTGAGGCAGCGGGAGTGGACCCGCACCAGGACGTCCCGCTGTCCGGCCACCTCGCCGAACACCAGCGCGACGTGCTCGGCCGCATCCACGTCGCTCTGGTACCCGATGATCCGGAACTCGCCGACCGGCGTGGGAAGCCGCGCCTCGGCCACCCGATGGACCAGCCGGTCGCGTTCCAGCCGGTAGGCCACCAACTGGGCGATGGTGATGAACGCCAGGCCGTGCCGGTCGGCGAACCGCTCGAGATCCGGCCGGCGCGCCATCTTGCCGTCCTCCCGCAGGATCTCGCACAGCACCCCGGCGGGATAGAGGCCCGCGAGTCGCGCCAGGTCCACGCTGGCCTCGGTGTGCCCGGTGCGCTGGAGCACGCCCCCCGGCCGGGCGATCACCGGCTGCACGTGGCCGCCCCGCCGCAGGTCGGCCGGCGTGGTGGCCGGGTCGATGGCCACCCGAACGGTGGTGGCCCGGTCGGCCGCCGAGACCCCGGTGGTGACCCCGAAGCGGCGGTCGGCGTCAACGGTGGCCGTGTAGGAGGCGCGGTTGTCGTCCGCGCTGCGCTCGCCATCCTCACTGGCCGGCTGGCGCAAGGGCGCGAGGCCCAGCGCCCGGGCCCGATCGGGCATCAGCGCCAGGCAGAGCTGGCCCCGTCCGTGGGTGACCATGAAGTTGATGCGTTCGGCGGTGACCTTCTCCGCCGCGCACACCAGGTCTCCCTCGTTCTCGCGGGCCTCGTCGTCGGCCACGATCACGAGCTTTCCGGCGCGGATGTCCGCGACCGCCTGTTCTATGCTGGCGAACGGCATAGGGCCTGTACGTATTTCCCCAGTACGTCGGCTTCCAGGTGAACCGCGTCGCCCGCCCGCAGGGCCCCCAGCGTCGTGTGCCGGACCGTGTGCGGCACGAGCGAGACCTGCACCGTCTCGGGGCCCGGCAGGGCGTTGATGGTGAGGCTCACCCCGTCGACCGCGATGGAGCCCAGGGGGATCGCCACCCGGCGCACCGCCGGCGGTACGCGCACGTCGCACAGCAGGGCGTCCCCCCGCCGCTCCACACGCTCCACCACGCCGACGCCATCCACGTGGCCCTGCACGAAATGGCCCCCCAAGCGATCGCCCGCGCGCAGGGCCCGCTCCAGGTTCACCCGGCGGCCCCGCCGGTACGCCCCGAACAGCGTGCGCTCCAAGGTGGTTTCCACGACGCGCACCGTGAATCCCCCGGAGACCACCCGCTCCACCGTAAGACAGACGCCGCTCACCGCGATGCTTTCCCCCCGGCGGAGCCCGCGGTAAGGCGCGCGGATGGTGAGGCGGATGCCCCCCGTGCCGTCCTCGCCGCCGGGCGGGCGGTTGCCCGCTGTCTCCTTCCCGGATGCGCGCTCAACCCGGGTCACGCGACCGACCGCGGTCACGATCCCGGTAAACATAGCTGCCGGTCCAACACCAGTAATGTATCAGCGCCCAAGGCGCGCCGCTCCACGGGGATCCAGCGCGGCGCGTCGGGCAGGGTCCGGTCCGGCACCCCCGGAAAGGCCGGGACCGCGCGTTCTCCCAGCCAAACCGGCGCCTGCACCCAGTACAACCGGTCCACCAACCCGTCTTCGAGGAGCTTGGCGCCGAGTGCGCCGCCGCCTTCGCAGAGCAGAGAATGAATCCCCGCCTCCCGTAGCATGGCGAGTCCCTCGGCGAGCGAGGCGGGGCGAAACACTCGAACCCCGCTGGCCTCGAGGATGGCCGCGTTCGCGGCCGGGGCCTCCGGCGATGCCATCACCCAGGTAGGCACCTCCCGCGCGGTTTCCACGAGATGGACGCCGGGGTTCAGCATGGCGCGCCGGTCGAACACCACCCGCACCGGCGGCCGGCGCGGCTGCACCGCGCCGCGCACGGTGAGCCGCGGATTGTCGTGGAGCGCCGTCGTGCCGCCCACCGCGATGGCGTCGAACCCGGCGCGCAGCCACTGCACGAAGTCTCTGGCTTCGGGCCCCGAGATCCACTGCGACTGCCCGGCGGCGTCGGCGATCCGGCCGTCGATCGAGGTGGCGAGCTTGAGCGCCACGAAGGGGCGCTCCGGGTGGGCCCGACTGAAGAGAAACGGGGCGTTCTGGGCGGCCGCCTGCTCGGCGCACAGTCCCACCGCCACCTCGACACCCGCGCTCCGCAACACCTCCGCTCCCCCGCCCGCCGCGGGGTCGGGATCGCGCAGGGCCGCGACCACGCGGCGCACGCCGGCCCGGAGAATCGCGTCGGTGCACGGCGGCGTCTTCCCCTGATGCCGGCACGGCTCCAGGGTCACGACCAGCGTGGCGCCCCGGGCCCGCCGTCCCGCCGCGCGCAACGCCTCGACTTCGGCGTGGGGCCCACCATACTCCGCGTGAAACCCCTCGCCCACCACCCGCCGGCCCGACAGCACCACCGCCCCGACCAGGGGATTGGGCGCCACCCGCCCCCACCCCCGCCAGGCCAGCTCGAGGGCGCGTCCCATGGCGTCCCGCTCGAGCGCGGGGTCAGAACGCGCAGCGGAGGCCCGCGCTCCAGAAGACATGCCCGGCCGAGGGGTCGAAGTCCGAGAAATCGGTGTTGAGCCGCTGATCCGCGCCGGTTTGGTACCCCAGTTCCGCGGTGAGCTGGGCCAATCCGAGAGAGACCCCCGCGTCGAGAAACAGCACCTGGCGCGTGCTCCGAAGCTCCAGGCGCACGGTGCGGGTGGTGCCGATGTCGTCGTAGCGGATCCGGGCGGTCGAGGCGTAGCGGTCCACTCCGAATCCGGCCGCGACCGCCACGAACGCGAACGACATCCCGGCGGCGAGCCGCCAGTTGGTGGCCCGCAGATTGGCGGCGAAGTCCGACGGGGCGCCCGCGTCCACGTCGCCGTACTGGACGCCCGGGAGGTGCCGGCGCATCAGGCTGAGCGACAGGGCGGGCACCAGCAGGTCGCCCTGGAGGATCCCCAGGCGCACCCCGTAGCCCAGGCCGAGGGCCACATCCCCGATGCGGGCCGCGCCGGCGTCCACCGTCAGGTCTTCGACGCCCGTGGGGAGGAGCACGGCGGAGCCCAGGAGATCTACTGCCAGGAGGCCCCGCCGGATGCCGGGAAGGATCCCCACGCTGGTTTCCACGACCGGCGCGGGGACCCAGCCCTCGAAGGCCGAGGGGACCGAGCGCTGGGCGGCGCTGTCGGGGTCGGGCAGCGACACGCGGACCGCGTTCACCCGCCCGCTCAGCGACCAGCGCCCCAGGCCGCCGAGGGCGCCCCCCGAGGCCAGCACGGGATTGCCGCCGCTCACCAGAACCCCCGCCACGGGATGGAAGACCCGGGCCGCGTCGATGGCGGCGTTGCACGCGTTGCGGGACGCCTCCAGGGTGCCCTGGCACCGCGGGTCCTGGGCGGCGAGCGGAGCCGCGCCTGCCGCGGCCAGAGCGAGGGCGAGTGGGACGCGCATCGGGCCTCCGTCAGCGTTCCAGAAAGCGTACCCCGGTCTCACCGGCGCGGATCTCGCCGATGACCCAGGTCTCGACGCCCGCACGGCGCGCTGCGGACGCCACCGGCGCGACCTCGGCTGCGGGAAGGACCGCGATCAGGCCGATCCCGAGGTTGAACACGCGGCGCATCTCCGCGAGCGACACCCGGCCCGCCCGCATCAGCACGCGGAAGAGGGTCGGCCACTCCCAGGCGCCGGCGTCCACCACCGCCTGGCAACCCGGGGGCAACACCCGGATCAGGTTACCCGGAATGCCCCCGCCCGTGATGTGGGCCAGGGCGTGAACCCGATCCAGGATGGGCGTGACCGCCGCGGCGTAACTGCGGTGGACCTCGAGCAGGACGTCCGCCACGGATCGGCCGGTCTCCGGGAACTCGTCCGCCAGGTCGAGCCTGAGCTCGTCGAACACGATCCGGCGGGCCAGGGTGTACCCGTTGGTGTGCAGGCCGCTCGACGCGTACCCCAGCAGAACGTCGCCGGGCGCGACCCCGTCCCCGTGCAGCGCGCGGGCCTCCTCGACCACCCCGACGATGGTCCCGGCGAGGTCGTACTGGCTGGGTTGAAAGAGGTCGGGCAGCTGGGCGGTCTCGCCCCCGACCAGCGTCATCTGATGCACCCGGCAGCCGCGCGCCACCCCTTCCACCACCGCCGCGGCAACCGCCGGCTCGAGCCTCCCGCTCGCCAGGTAGTCGAGGAACGCAAGGGGGGCGGCGCCATGGACCAGAATGTCGTTGACGCAGTGGTTGACCAGGTCCTCGCCCACCGTATCGTGGCGGTCCGCCCGGACGGCTACCAGGACCTTGGTTCCCACGCCGTCGGTCGAGAGCACCAGGACCGGCCGGGTGTAGCCCGCCGGCACCCGCACCATGCCGCCGAACGCCCCGGGTCGCCCCACCGCCAGCGGGGTGCGGGTCCCGGCTGCCAGCGCCGCGATGCGGCGCCTGGCCTCCTCCGCCCGGTCGAGGTGGACGCCTGCCGCGGCGTAGCGTTCGGTCACGGATCCTCCCCGTCCAGCTCGAAGTGGACCAGGTCGCGGAAGGCGCGTACGCGACCGCGCACCTCGGACAAGGTCGCCCGCTCCAGCCGCTGGACGCCGAACGCTTCGACCGCGAACGACCCCATGGCCGACCCGTACACCATCGCCCGCCGCAGGTTATCGAACGACAGGTCACCGGTACGGGCCAGGTATCCCATGAAGCCGCCGGCGAACGCATCGCCCGCGCCGGTCGGGTCGAAGACTTCCTGGAGCGGGTAGGCCGGCACTTTGAACGTGGTGTCCGGATCCACCAGGAGGGCGCCGTGTTCGCCCTGTTTGATCACCGCCAGGCGGGGCCCGCGTCCCAGGATCCAGTGCGCCGCGCGGTAGATGTTCCAGTCGCCGGAGAGCTCCCGAGCCTCGGAGTCGTTCACCATCAGGATGTCGATGTGCCGCAGCAGCTCGAGCAGGACGTCGCGCTTGGAATGGATCCAGTAATTCATGGTGTCGCACGCGACCAGCTGGGGCGCGTGCACTTGGTCGAGCACCGAGAGTTGAAGCTCGGGGTCGATGTTGCCCAGAAACACGTATCGCGCGTCGCGCAGCGGGGCGGGAATCTGGGGCCGGAACGTCGCGAAGACCCCCAGGCGGGTTTCCAGCGTCTCCCGGCTGGACAGGTCGTAGGAGTAGCGAGCCTTCCAGCGGAAGGACTCCCCCGGGCGCCGTTCCACCCCGGAGAGGTCCACCCCCCGGCCGGCCAGCGCCGCCAGGTGGGGCTCGGGGAAATCGCTCCCCACCACGCCCACCACCTGGACCGGGTGCAACACCACGCCGGCGAGGCTGAAGAACACGGCGGCGCCGCCCAGGGCTTCGGCGGTCTCGCCGAAGGGCGTGATGACCGAATCGAGCGCGATGGAGCCCACCACGAGCAGGGGCATGCTACATGCGGTCGGGCGCCTGAATGCCCAGCAGGGTCAGGCCGTTGGCGAGCACCTGGCGCACCGCCCGGGCCAGGACCAGGCGCGCCGCCTCCTCGGGTTCGCCCAGCACCCGGTACTTGTGGTACCAGGCGTGGGTGAGGCGGGCCAGCTGCTCCAGATAGTCGGTGAT
>DATLXT010000290.1:0-4139 GCA_035575475.1 Gemmatimonadales bacterium
TCGGCCGCCGCCGCCGGCTCGCCCTCGCCGCCGAGGACGCGCCGCCGCTCGGCCTCCACCGCCTGGCGCACCAGCGCGGTCAGTCGGGGCCTCGGCACCCCGGCCGCGGCGGGATCCTCGGCCACGGCCCGAACCACCTGATCCACCGACGGCAGCCGCCGCAGAAGAGCGGCGCGGTCAGCGCTCACGAAGCGCCGCCTCCACCTTCTCCCGGATGCGGGCCACCACCTCCTGTGCCTCGCGGCGCCAGGCCTGGCCGGCCCGCAAGCCGTCCCGGTCGTGGCCGGCCCGCCGCACGGCGTCCTCGGTGAGCCCCGCCCAGAGCTCCTCCAGGTCGGCCCGGGAGAGGTTCTGACCCCGAAGCGCCCGCGCCCATTCCGCCGCCAGGGAGTCGATCAGCCGGTCCCGCTCGGCGGCCAGCCGTCGGGCCTTGCGCACGAGGTCGGCGAGTCGCGGTGGCCCCACTTCAGTGCCCCACGAAGTCACGGACCGTCTCCACCAGGTTGGCCTCGAACCGTCCGGTGGAGGCGCAGGCGTAGACGGGCAGCGGCTTCAGCTTGCCGGACTTGCCCCGGCGGTGGGCCAGGGTGCGCATCTTGGAGTTCACCTGCACCCGGGTGGACCGGGGGCCGTTGGGCTCGGCGAACACGGTGAAGGAGACCACCGCCTCGCCCTCCAGCTGGTCACCGCCGATCTTGCCGCAGTCGGCGTAGAGGTTCATCGGGGTGACGAACTCGTCGGAGGCGATCACGCCCGAGTCACGGGCGATGGCCCGCAAGGGCACGTTCTGCTGGGCCAGGGCGCGGACCAGCGCCATCCAGGTCGCGTCGTAATCGGCCGGCACCTCGGCCCGGTACGGCGGCGGCTGGAGCGGGGAGACGTGCACGCGGGCGCAGCCGGCCGCGACCAGCAGGACCCCGAGGACGGCGGCGCTAGCGGCGGTGGTGATCGATCCCACGGTAGGCCTCGATGAACCGGCGGATCCGCCGCTCGTCCACCTCCTCCATGGTGTCCATCCGCGTCCACGCCGTCAGCGCGATGCGTGATTTCATCCCCGGGTACGGGGCCAGAATCACATACCGGTCGTAGCTCTGGACGATCTTCCGCAGCTGTTCGACCACCTCCGGGCACTCACAGTTGTACTGGACCAGGACCCCGCCGTCCTCCAGGTTGTGTACCTGCAGCTCGCGGGGGATGGGGCGGGTATGGACCCCCCACGGGGCGAGGTACGGCAGGTGCGGGCCCGAGGTCGGCGGGTCGCTGTTGTAGGGCTCGTGAGGCTCGGACTCGGACTGCAGGTGCCGGTTGCCCTGATCGGGGAACTTGACGCCGGGGAGGTCGGCGGCGGCGCGGTAGGCGAAGTAACCGACCACGCCGCCCGCCAGGAGAAGGCCGGCCAGCACCGCGGGCCACACCCGCCGACGGCGCCGGCGTTCCTTGCGTCGATCGACCTGCCGCTTGGCCATGTCCTGTGCTGTGTGATGGCGGAAGCGTGTGGGAGTCGAACCCACCTCCAGCTTGTCTAGAGCCGGACACCGGATTTGAAGTCCGGGAGGCCCACCGGGTTCCTAGACGCTTCCGAGGCGGTTGCCGTCTGGAGTTTACCATCGCCGCGCGGGCGTCCGACGCCCGGCCGGGGAGCCGCCGCCCCCGGCCAGCGGCGGGAACAGGGCCACTTCGTCGCCGGGCTCGAGGGCTCGGTCCGGCTCCGCCTCCCGTCCGTTCACCAGTGCGATGCGGGGCTGGTCAGGCGGGATGCCGAGTACGGTCGCCAGCTGGTCGACGGTGGCTCCTTCCGGGACCTCCACCTCGGCGGACCCGCGGTCCGTGGTTCCTGGCGGCAGGAAGGCGGCGAGGGTGGCGAAGAGGTGAACCCGGACGGTCACCGCCCGGCGGACGAGCGGCTCAGGATGCTCCCCCGCGCCTCTCGCACCCGGAGGCGGTCGCCGGGCCGGATGCGGGCGCGCTCGTCCAGGTCGTTCCACCGCAGCACGTCGGAGACCCGGACCCCGTAGAGGCGGGCGATGTGGCCGACCGTGTCACGCGGACGGACGACGTGGATCTCCCCGCCCGCCGGGCCATGCGCCGCCACCGGATGGCGGACGTGGGCCCGGGCCACGGTCTGGACCGGCCGGGCCAGCGCCGTGCGGACGGCGCTCGCGCTGCCCGCCGGTACCCGGAGGTGGTAGGCGGTCCCGGGCGGGGTGACGCCCCGGACCAGAACGGGGTTCAGGCGCCGGAGGGTCTCGGCGGGGATGCCGGCGGCCCTCGCCAGCGACTGAAGATTCGTCGAGGGTGGAACGGTGACGGTGTCGGTCACCACCGGCTCGGGGTCCTCGGTGGTGAACCCGTAGCGCTCGGGGTCGCGACCGATAACCGTGGCCGCGTGGATCGCCGGCACGAAGTCCCGTGTCTCCGGCTTGAGCAGCCGGGTCCCGGCCAGGGTCCAGAAGTCCTTGCTCCCCACGGTCCGGATCGCCCGGACGATCTTCATCTCCCCGGCGTTGTAGGCGGCCTTGGCCAGCGTCCAGGAGCCGAACAGGGAGTAGAGGTCTCGGAGGTACCGGGCGGCGGCGAGGGTGGACTTCTCGGGGTCGAGCCGCTCATCCACCCACTGGTCGACGCGCAGTCCGTAGCGACGGGCGGTCCCGGCCATGAACTGCCAGAGGCCCTTGGCCCCGGCGCGGGAGACGGCCAGCGGATTGAAACCGCTCTCGATCATGGCCACGAACGCCAGGTCTTCCGGCAGGCCCTGCTCACGCAGGGTCGTCCGGATCATGTCCAGGTAGCGCCGGGATCGGTTGAGCCAGAGCCCCACCACCTCGCGTCGACTGCCCGTGAAGCGCTCGAGGAACGACTCGACGTGGCTGTTGATCACCACCTGGTAGGCCGGCGGGGCGGCGGGGGGTTGATGCCGGGCCGCCTCGGCGACGGCCTCCGCCCAGGGATCCTCGACCACCCGGGGACGGCCGATCTCATGGCTCAGGCGCTCCACCGCCAGCAACTCGAGGCGGCTTGGAAGAGCGGGTTCGGCCAGCCGCTCCACGGCCAGGAGGTCAAGACGGCTTTCGAGCTGGACGGCGGGTGGAGTGCCGGAAGGAACAGCCTCTTGTTCGGGAGCTTCGAAAGGCGGGGCGAGCGGCTCAGCGTCGACGGGTACGAATCGACCCGACGCCAAAAGCACGAGAAAACCGCCTGTCACGAGGACGAAACAGGCTCGATTTGCCATGAACCCGGGAAAACTCACCCTTCGTGTACCACGGTCGGCCGGGGCGGTCAACGTTCTTGACGGCCGGCCCGCCTTGCTCTACCGTTTGGGACCGGCCTAGCCACGATTTTTCGAGGACTTACCGAAGGAGGCTGCCGTGAGGAAATCCACCCTTTCCCTGCTGATCGCCGCGTTCGTCGCCGCCTCCGCCGTCTCGGCATGGGCTCAAGCCCCGGCGCCCAAGCCCGAGGAGAAGAAGACCGAGAAGCCGGCGGCCGAGAAGAAGGCGCCCGCCAAGAAGCCGGCCGCCAAGACGGCCTCGGGGACCGTCAAGTCGGCGTCCGCCGACAGCGTGGTCGTCGCCGGCAAGGAAAAGGGCAAGGACGCCGAATGGACGTTCGCGGTCGACGCGAAGACGACGATCAAGAAGGGAGGCAAGGACGTGACGGCGGCCGACCTCAAGTCAGGCGACCCGGTCCACGTCCGCTACACGCAGGAGGGGGGCAAGCAGGTGGCCCAGGCCATCACCGTGCGGGCGGCGGGGACGGCGAAGAAGAGCGAGGCGGCGAAGCCCGAGACGAAGAAGTAGTCACCCGCGCTTCCGGCGCCGGGCGCTGCCTACCGGTGGGCGCCCGGCCCCCGTTTCTCGGCGATCCCCGTCATCCACGCGTTCCGGTCGGTCAGCTCCACGCTGACCCGATCACCGGGCAGGACGGGCACCTCCCGGACCCAGAAGGTGACGGCGTGATATCCCAGCAGGCGAGGGCGATCCCGGAAGATCTGCCGCTCCCGCCGCGATAGACCCGGTCCCGGCTTGTCCACCCACACCCGGCGTTCGCCGAGGAGGAGCCAGGGGCCGGCCGGAACCTCCGGCACGAGGAAAGTTCCGTCCGGTCCTGAGACCGCCCGCCGGAGGAGGTCCGAGCCGCCC
>DATLXT010000291.1:0-13127 GCA_035575475.1 Gemmatimonadales bacterium
GACGAGGCGCGGCCGCGCGCCGAGGACCCGCTCGAGCGCCACAGCCAGGTGGCGGGCTTCACGCTCCAGCCCGGCCTGATAGACGATCACCACGCCGGTATCGAGAACCCAGCGGCCGGGCCGCCGCTCGAAACGCAGCGGCGTCGGGAGGATGCGCCCCACCGCGGCGTCGGGCAGGAGCGAGAGCGGCTGATTCTCCCGAAACCGGGACGCCGCCGAGGGGACCGGCACCCGGTCGTTCGGCGTGCGTCGGGTCTGCCGGTCGTCGGTGAACGGCGCGACGCGCGCTTCGGCGAGGGGGATGACCGCGCCTTCCACCACGAAGTAGAACCCCCGGGGGGCGTCGCCGGTCTTGATGGCCGGAGCGTCACCGACCAGCGAGAGCATCACGCTGTCCCCGGGCGCCAGGGCGGCAAACCCGGCTGTGGGGACGAGCCGGTAGAAGTCGCCCTGGATGTGCGTCAACCGGACCGACGGCGGCGCTCCCGCCGTATCCAGCATCCGCATCAGGTTGAAATACAGTTCCCATCCCGACGCCGGAAGCGGTTGCCGGCCCTCGTTGGTGAGGGTGAGCCGGAACCGCGGACCCCCGGGGGCCAGGTTATCCACCACGCTCCAGGACACCGCGACCTGGGAGTACGGTTCGCGGCCGGCGTCTTGCGCGGCCGCCCCGGCCGTGGCGGGCGGGAGGAGGAACAGGGTGAGGACGAGGCTCCGGAGTGGGCTCATGGCTTTCCGATGGACCAGACCTGGACGTCCTCGGCGCCCACGCGCGTCTCGAAGCGCAACGCCCCTTCCGGGGCGGCGGCCGGGCGCCGCCGATCGGTCACGAGTTCGGTGAGGGTGTAGGTGCCGGGCGCCAGGCGGACGGTGACCGTGACCGGCCGGGCCTCGGCGCCGTGGTTGATCAGGAACAGAAGATAGCCTCGCTCCCCGTGGTGCAACCGGGCCACGAGCGGGGGGTCCAGGGTGCCGTCGAGCGACGTGGCGACCGGCTGCTCGACGCCCGCCCATTCGGCGAGCCGCCGAATGAACCGCACGTTCTCGCGGGGCTGATCCGGATGGCTGCCCCATCCCAGGTAGGAACCCACGAACAGGGTGTGCCCCCGACCGTATCGCGAGGCCACCACGACCGGTTCGCCGTCAATCGTGGCCAGCACGCGGGCCTCGCGCGCGATCGGGTCCACCGTGCTGGCGTAGAGCCGGCCCCGAAGGGTGCCCCCCGGGAGGCCGGCGGTGAGCGCATGCCCGGTGTCCGCCACGGCCAGCCGCACCTCGGGCCGCATCCAGACCCGCTTCTCCCGCACCCCGAAGACCTGGTGGAGGCCCGCGCCGGGGATGATCGGGGCGGCGAAGCCGCGCTCGTCGTTCCAGGCCAGGCGGGCCTCGGCCACGGCGTAGCCGCCGCGTTCGACGAACCGGCGCAGTCCCGCCGCCGCCGCTTCGGTGAACAGGATGGGATAAGGAACGATGAGCAGGGCGTAGGACGAGAGGTCGGCCCGCTCCAGCTCCTGCCGATGCACGAAGTCCACGGGGATGTTGGCCTCGGCGAGCGCCCGGTAGTAGCCGACGAGGGAGTTGGCGTGGGCCTCCGGGTAGTCCTGCCGTCGCTGGGCTCCGCCCACCAGCTGGGACAGCGGGTTGTAGACGATCCCGATGCGCGAAGACACCGGGCGCGCGGCCAGAAACAGGTCTTGATGCGCGTTGACCACGCGGGCGATGCTCCCCAGCGCCACCGCCCGTTCGGTCGTCGTGCCGTCCAGATTGATCAGGCCGTAGCCGCCGGCTTCGTACCCGGACGACATGGGGTAGAAGGCGTAGACGTTGACGGCGCGAGCCCCCTGGGCGATGGCCGACCAGGTCCAGATCCGCTGGTCGGCGGGCGTCACGGGGTCGCCGAGGAGCAGGGCGATGGTCCCGAAGCCCGCCTGGAGCTCGCCCACGTACCAGCCGCCGTTCCCGCGGTTGGCGCTGCGCTGGAAGTCCATCACCGCCATCAGCCGCCACGAGGGCCAGTGGGTCTCGGGGCGGTTGTGCTTGGGGTAGATGGAGACGCCGTAGAAGTCCACCTCCCGGGCCATGAGGAAGTCGTCGCTCGCGCCCTCGCCCAGGTGGGGCGAGGTGAGGAGCGAGGAGATGGCGGCGTGCGAGGTGATGACGTGGCCGGAGCCGCCCGCGCGCACCGCCTGGTAGCGCGCGCCCAGGTCCTCGGCCAGCCGGTCGTAGATGAAGGTCTTCCAGTCCAGGTAGTCGGTGTAGCTGAGGATGGTGCTGAACCGGGGCGGCTCGACCTGGTCCCAGGTCTCGAAGCCGCGGTGCCAGGCGCGGTTCAGCGCCTCGAGCGATCCGTACCGGCGAGCGAGCCACCGCCGGAACCGCGCCTGGGTGCCCTGGCAGTAGCAGAACTGGGCGTTGGGCACGTAGTCGATGTTGGCCCAGTTGATGATGTGCGGCTCGCTCCAGAGGTCCCAGCCGTAGAAGTTGGGGTATGCCGCGGCGACCCGGGCGACCGCGGTGTAGAAGCGATGCACCAGATCGCGGATCTCGGGGTTGTCGGTGCAGTACCCCGGGGCGACCTGGGACGGGATCGCGACCCCGCTCTGGGTGACGAAGCGGGTGTGGGGGTACGCCTGTCCCACCCAGTCCGGGGCCGCGTCCACGTACATCTGGACGATGACCCGGAGGCCCGCCGCCCGGGCCAGCTCGAGCAAGAGCCGCAGGTTTTCCAGCCGGTACTCGCCGCGCCGCGGCTCGGCGTGAGCCCACTCGACCCAGGTTCGGACGGTGTTGAAGCCGAGCTGCCGGATCCGGTCCAGGTCGCCTCGCCAGGCCTCGCGGGAACCCGGGCCGATGTCCGAGAGCATCGGCGCCCGGGCGGTGCCGCCGCTGTACCAGACCGCGAAGGGGAAGAAGTCGGGCTGGCGCGCGGGCCGCCGCGGCTCCTGCACGCCGGCGGACGACGGCCCGAGCAGCAGGCCGACCGGCAGGATCCACCGGAGCGCGGTCTTCAGGACCGCCCCTTTCGGCCGTACGTCGCCCTGTACCGTTCCATCGACTCCAGCACCTCCCGGAGCGCGACCTCGCTTTTTTCCCAACCGGCGATCTGCACCCGTTTGCCTTCCAGGTCTTTGTAGATCTGGAAGAAGTGCTCGATCTCCTTCAGGGTGTGTTGGGGCACGTCCGCGACGTCGAAGTATTCGTTCTGAAACGGGTCGTCGGCCGGGACGGCGATGATCTTGTCGTCGGGCTCCCCCCGATCGAACATGCGCAGGAGGCCGATGGGCCGGGCGTCGATCTGGCAGCCGGTGAAGGTGGGTTCCTTGATCAGCACCAGGACGTCGCAGGGGTCGCCGTCCTTGTGGAGGGTGCGCGGGATGAAGCCGTAGTCGCCGGGATACTGGACGGCCGAGTAGAGCACCCGGTCGAGCCGGAAGAGGCCGGTCTCTTTGTCGAGCTCGTACTTGTTGCGGCCTCCGCCCGGGATCTCCACGATGGCCGTGATCTTGTCGGGCGGGTGCTTCCCGGGCGGCAAGTCGTGCCAGGGGTGGAGCATGGGGGGTAAGGATGCCGGTGCCCGGCCCGCCCGCGCTAGCGCGGCGTCTCCACCGGGCGTCGGCTCCGCTCGTAGAACTCCTGCTGGAGGCGCAGGCTCTCCTGGTCCGCTTTGACGGCGCGGATCGCCTCCACGATCCCCTGGATCCAGGTCCTGGCCGCGAACTCACCCAGTTCGCGCGAGGCCACGGCGCCTTCGCCCGCGTAGTGATTGGGGAAGCGGGCGTACCACCAGATGCCGGTATAGAGGCCTTCGGGCAGCTTCAGGCGGGCCTGATCGGCGCCGGACTCGCGCGCCGCGCGATCCAGGTGCACCAGATCGGGGCGGGCGACGAGGCTCAGGGAGGTCTCGGTCTCGCCGGCGTGCATGTCGGTGGCCGGGTCCGAGCGGTGCTGCGGCTCGCCCGGCGCGCGGCGCATGATGGGCAGCACGTAGACGACGTAGTCGTGCGGCGTGTCGAGCTGGGTCTGGGCGAAGTAGGGGAGGAGGCTGTTGTTGCCGCCGTGGCCGTTCACGATGACGATCTTCCGGCAGCCGTTCCGGGCCATCTCGTCGGTCGTCTCCTGGAGCAGATCGAGCTGGAGGCGCCGGCTGTAGGCCACGGTGCCCGGTTGATGTTTCGCCTCGGCGATCTGGCCGAAGTAGTACTCGGGGAACACCACCGCGTATTCCTGGCGGGCGGCGTTCAGCGTCGCGTACCGCACGTTGAGCAGGTCGTTGCCCAGGGGCAGATGCGGCCCGTGCTTCTCCAGGACGCCGAAGGGGAGCAGGCAGGTGCCCTGCGCCCGGGCGATGGCGTCCTGGAACTCGGCCGCGGTGAGCTCTTCCCAGCGGACCGAGAGCCGGTCCTGGGGGTGGGCGGGCGACGTCCACCCGAGCGAGGCGCACAGCGCGCTGATCGAGACGAGCCACGGTTTCCCCACTGGTCTCCTCCGGTGTCGGGGTCGAGGCCGCTTTTGGGACGGCGAGGCTTTCCTAAGTAAACCCGCCGCGCGCCCTTGTCCAAGGGATCCGGGGGGGCGCCGCCGGCCCGCCTGCCTCGACAGGTCCGGGGCCGGTCTCTAGATTGGCGCGCGTGCTCCCACGCGTCGCGCGGGCGTTCGATCGCCTGCAGTCCGCCTGGTTCCGCCCGCGGACGCAGCGCACCCTCGGCGCGCTCCTCGTCGTCGCGTTTCTCGGGACCCTGGCCGTCATCGAGCTCGGCCGTCAGGGGGCCCTCCCCGCCGCCTGGCGCGCCGCGGTGCCGCGGAGCCACTTCTATGCCGTCCACCTGGCGTTCACCTTCCTCTTGTTCGTCGAGATCGTGGGTCTGGCCTTCAACCTCGCCGAATCCGTGGCCAACTCGGTGGGGAAGCACTTCGAGATCTTCGCCCTGATTCTCCTGCGCAAATCGTTCGAGCAGCTCGCCTTCCTGGGGGAGCCCATCGACTGGAGCCAGGTGCGGCCGACGATCGGCAACATGCTCGGCGACGCGCTGGGCGCGCTCCTGATCTTCGTGGTGCTCGGTCTGTACTACCGCGCCCAGCGGCACACGCCGATCGTCGAGGATCTGGACGAGCGGAGCGGTTTCGTGCAGGTCAAGAAGGGCATCGCCCTGCTCCTGCTCGCGGCCTTTCTGGGGATCGCGGGGCACGCGGCGGCGACGTTCGTGAGCACGGGCCGGACCTATTCCTTCTTCGCCGCGGCCTACACGGTGCTGATCTTCAGCGACGTGCTGCTGGTCCTGGTCTCTCTGCGGTACAACGCCGAGTTCCGCGTGGCGTTCCGCTACTTCGGTTTCGCGGTCGCCACGTTGCTGGTGCGCCTCGCGCTCACCGCGCCGCCGCTCATCGACGCGGCCCTCGGCCTGGGCGCGGCCACGTTCGCCTGGGGTCTCACCCTGGCTTACAACGCTTTCGCGCCGGTGCTCGCAGACGGCCGAGCCCCGCGGCCGGCCCCGGGGCGCCGCTGAGGAGTAGGGGCGAGGGCGGGGAGAGAGGCTCGACAGCCGGACCCGGGAGGCGCAACGGCAAACGGCGAGCCAGGACGGCTCGCCGTGTGAATCGGGACGGCGGGATTTGAACCCGCGACCCCCTGAACCCCATTCAGGTGCGCTACCGGGCTGCGCTACGTCCCGTCAAGCTCTTCGCCAACGGGTCTCCCACCCCATTCCAACGGGCATGGAATCCTAGAGCCTTCCCCTCCACCAGGCAACCTCGATGGCCCGCGCTTCCGGACCCCGCACGCCCGGGTGATGCCGGGGTGACGAGGCGGGACTCCGAGGCGACGGCGCCGGGGTATCCTCGGCCCGGAACGCAACCGCATTCCCGTCACTCGGAGGTGTGTAATGGCACGCCCACTGCTCGCTGCAACCGCGATCCTGCTGGCCGCGTGCGAATCGATGCCGCTCGATCCGCCCGCGCCTCCCTCCGCACGCCGGGTGGACCCCGCCGCCGCCACCCTGCTGTCCGCGGGGGGCCGCGCCTTTACCTTCACCACGATCGAAGTCCCGGGCGCGCGCGCGACGACCGCCTGGGGCATCAACGCCCGCGGCGACATCGTCGGGAGCTACGTGGATGCCAACGGTGCATCGCACGGCTTCCTGCTCCAGGGCGGCGTCTTCACGACCATCGACCAACCCGGTGCCGACGGCTCGCAGGCCCGCGGCATCGGCCCGAACGGCGAGATCGTCGGCATTTACTCGAACGACGAGGAACCGGCCGTCAACGCCCACGGGTTTCTCCGCACGCCCGACGGCGAGTTCCTCGCGGCCGATTACCCGGGCCACATCAACACGATTCCGCAGCGCCTCCTGCCCGACGGCACCATTCTGGGCTGCCGTCACGATACCGACTTGATGGCGTCGATGCGGGGCATCGCCCTGAGCCGGCACGGCGCCAGCGAGATCGACGCGTTCGCGTCGATGCACAACGGCGCCACCCCCGACCTGCGACGCATCGCCGGGCTCTACACCAACATGACCGTCACCCCGACGCGCACGGAAGGCTACATCATCGATGACGGCGTGTTCACGGCGTTCCTCGTCCCCGGGAGCTCGATGACCGCGGCCTGGGACGTGAGCCCGAGCGGCGACGTGGTGGGCGTCTATCGCGACGGCACGGGCTTCCACGGCTTCCTGCTGAGCGCCGAGGGCTATCTGCCAATCGACGTCCCCGGGGCCACGGCCACGCGGGCATTCGGGACCAATGCCCGCGGCGACGTGGTCGGCGCCTACGTCGCGGGCGGCCGCACCTTCGGCTTCGTGGGCCGGCGGGGGCCGTAGTTACAAGCCCAGCCCCCGCCGGAGCGCGCGGAAGCGCGGGTCGTCGCGCAACGCGTGCAAGCGTGGATCCCACCGCAGGTGGATGATTTGCGCCGCTCCCTCGGAGGCCGCCTGGTTGAGCAGCGAGAACGCCTGCTCCCGGTCCCCGAGACCGGCGTACACGGCGGCGAGGTCGTAGGGCGAGATGTAGCGCCGCCCGGTGCGCCGCTCGGCGGTGAGCCGGTCGAGCAGCTCCGTGGCCGCGGCGCGATCGCCGGAGGCGGCGAGCGCGTGGGCCAGCGACGCCTGGGTGAACGCGAGGCCCCCTGACAGTTCCACCGCCCGGCGCAGCGACGCGATCGCTTCAGGGTACCGCCCCAGCCGCTCGTAGCCCCAGCCCAGGGTCTGATGGGCCCAGAAGAAGTCGGGGGCCGCGTTCACGGCGCGCAGCGACTGGGCGACCGCCTCCTCGTAGTCCACGCCGGACAGGTAATGCCAGCCGAGGCAGGCCTCGAGCCCCGCGTTCACAGGGTCGAGCGCGGTGGCGCGCTCGGTTTCGCGCGCGGCATCGCGCTCCCGCCCGCGCGAGAGCAGCAGGTGCGCGTAGTCGTGGCGCGCGTCGGCATTGTTCGGATCCAGCGTCAACGCGCGCCGGAAGTGGCGCTCCGCTCCCCGCCAGTCCCGATCCCAATGCATGAGCACCAGGGCGAGCGTCCCGTGCGCGTCCGCGAGCGACGAGTCCAGCGCCAGCGCCCGCTCGGCGGCCGCCCGAATGCGCGCGAAGCCGCCCTTCGGCTCGACCGCGCCGAAGAACACGAGATAATAGAGATTCCGGGCGACCCCGGCGTGCGCCGGCGCGAGGGTCGAATCGAGGGCGATCGCCCGCTCGAACCATTCGATCCCCCCGGCCAATCCCGTCGAACGGGAGTGATAGAGCCCGCGCAAATACGCCTCGTAGGCGGGAACGCTCGCGACGGGGCCGCGCCGGAACATGTCCTGGCTGTCGAGTCGCAACGTCACGCCGATTTCCCGGGCCACCGCCCCCGCGATCTCCGCCTGCAACGCCAGCACGTCGCGCACGTCCCGCTCGTATCTCCGCGCCCAGACGTGCAGGTCGCGGGCACCATCGATCAACTGCACATTGATCCGCATGCGCGGGCCGTCGCGCGCCACCGTGCCCTCCACCACGTATCCTGCCCGCAGCTCACGGGCGATCTCGGACAACGGCTTCTCCTCGGGGCGCCGCGCGACCGAAGACCGGGAGATGACCGCCAGCCCCGGCACCCGCGCCAGCTCGGTGATGAGCACGTCGGTCAGGCCATCCGCGAAGTAGCCCTGCGTGCGGTCGTCCGAGAGGCTCTCGAACGGCAGAACGGCCAGTACCGGTCGCCGAGCGGCGGCCTCCCCACGAAGCAGGTCGCGCCCCAGGACGGCCACGCTCACGAGCAGCGCGGCCAGCGCCACGCTTCCGACCAGCACCAGCCGCCGCGCCCGTGGAGCCCGCGCGGTCGCCGGGCGAGCCCCGGCCGGGGGGAGCAGCGGAGGCAGCCGGCCGCTCGGCGCTTCCTCTTCACGTGCGCGGTGGGCCTGCTTCAGCCGCTCGATCTCCTCGAGCAGTTGGACCGGAGGCGCGATCTCGAGTTCGCTGCGCAGGGCGGCCTCGTGAGCCCGCAAGGTCCTCAGCGCCCCCGCGGTGTCGCCGGATGCTTCCAGCGCTCGCACCAGACGAACCACCGTCCGCGAATTGTGAGGGTCCTGCTCGGCCAGCCGCCGCCACCACTGCACGGCACCCAGGGAGTCGCCCGCCGCCTCGCGTTCGGCCGCCAGCGCTTCGGCGGCCCCGGCGTAACCGCGCGCCAGGCGCGCGCGCTCGCCGTCCACCCAGCGCTCGAATTCCGGATTGTTCGCGAGGTAGAACCCGTCGAGAAAGGGACCGCGATAGAGCGCTGCCGCGTCGCCATGCTGGCCGCTCCTCACGGCCGCCTCGAATGCGGTCACATCGCACCAGACCACATCCGGGTTCAGGCGCACCGCGTCGCTGGTGACGACCAGCGCATCCTCACCCAGCGCCTGGCGCAGCAGGTAAATGCAGTGGGACAGGAGGTGACGTGCCCGCTCCGGCGCCGCGTCGGGCCACAGCAACCCGATCAGCCGGTCCCGGCTCACCCCGCCCGGCGAGAGCGCCGTGATCGCGAGGCCCGCGAGGCGCTGCCGCTGCGCCGCACGGCCCCGCACGGGCGCGCCGGCGGATTCGAGCGACACGCCCCCCAGCAAGCGGAGGTGGACGAGAGCTCCTGAGGGGACGGTCGAAAGGATAGCACGCCCCGGGACTGAGGGACGCCGGCTAACGTAGCGTCCCGGGCGAAGGGGGGTCAAGCAGGTACCCCCTAGGGCGCCCTCCCCGCGAACAGCGTGTCGAACAGCGCGGCCACCCGGCGCCGCACCGCCTCCGCGGCCTCGAGCGGCGCGTCGGCCCGCGCCCCCACCGGCGCCCCGGCCCGCCGCACCACACCCCGCCGCGCGTCGATGACCTGGATGTGAAACAGCACCGAGTCGCCGCTCCGATAGTACGACCCCGCCACCACCGTCCCCGCCCGGGTGCGACCGGCCAGCGCCTCGAGCCCCGCGGCGTCCAGGTGCGCGCCCACCGCCGCCGGCACCACCTCGAGGCCGCCGCTCCCCACCAGCGCCTGGGTGACCCAGTCCGCCGCCACATGCGCCAGCGACCCGAGCGCCGCGTCGCCCGACAGGTCCTCGAACCCCGCCACCACCACCCGCCGCGGATCGAGCCCCGACGGGCGCGCGAACAACGCCAGACCGGCCGCGAGCCCGAGCACCGCCCCGCCACCCAGGATCGCCGCCCGCCGGCTCACCCGCGGTACCCGGGCCGCCGCCCACCAGCCGCGCCCCCGGCCGTTCATCGCCTCACCCAAACACGCCGCGAAGTCGTCCACCGTCGCGAACCGGTCGCCGGGAAAGGCCGCGAGAGCCCGCCCCAGGGTCTCGAGGACCATCCGCGCGGCGCGCGCCGGGACCCTTCGCGCCCGCAAGGCCGCGTCCAGCGCCGCCCGCCCCGGCGCCGAACCCTCGGCCAGATCGAGGATCGGCGGCTGGCCCACCAGCATCTCGTAGAGCACCGCCCCCAGACTGTATATGTCCGTCCGCGCGTCCAGGGCCCGGCTGCCCGAGAGCTGTTCGGGACTCATGTAGCCGAGCGAGCCCACCGGCTGCCCCACCCCGGTGAGGGTCTCCGAACCCGCGGCGCTCACCGCCCGCGCGATGCCGAAGTCGGCCACAAAGGCGCTGTCGCCGGAGAGCAGGATGTTCTCGGGCTTCACGTCGCGATGGACGATCCCGCGGGAGTGCGCGTAGCCCAGCGCCCCCGCCACCTGGAGGGCGATCCGCAGCGCCTGATCGAGGGGCAACGTCCGCTCGCGCGCCAGCCGGGCCCGCAGCGATTCCCCCTCGATGTAGGGCATGACGTAGTAGCACAACCCCTCGGGCCCCTCGGGGACGAACAGGCACTCGTCGGCCGCGAGAATCGGGACGATGTTGGGATGACTGAGGCGCGAGGTCAGCTCCACTTCCCGGATGAAGCGCTTGCGGAAGGCCGGCGTGGAGAGCCTGGGGTCCATCACCTTGATCGCCACCTTGCGGGGCGGGTGGCGCTCGTGGGCGAGATAGACCCGCGCCATCCCGCCGGCGCCGATCTCGCGCTCCACCGTGTAGTGGGGCCCGAGCCCGTCGCGCAAGGCTTCGAGGACGTCGAGCATGGGTCCCCAAGCTAGCGGGACGAAGCGGGAAGGGCGATGGCCGCCGTCAGGCCGGCTCGCTCCAGCGCTTCAGGGGATGGCCCGCCCGGTGGAGCGCCCCGATCCCCCCGACCACGACCGCCAAGCGTCGCGGGTCGTACCCCGCCGCGATCAGCTTCCGCGCCGCCCGGGCGCTGGTGTCCTCGTCCACTCAGGCGCAATAGAGAATGAGCACCCGGCCGGCCGCCCCCGCCTCCGCCCGGGCCCGGCCCTCGGGTCCCTCCAGCTCGGCGAGCGGCAGCGACAACGCCCCCTCGGCGTGGGCGTTGTCGTAGAGGCGGCGATCGCGGGCATCGGCCAGCACCCCCCGCCCCGCGGCCACCAGGGCGAGCGCCTCGGCCACCGCCAGGCGCGAGAATCGATCGCTCGCGGGCTCGGTCATGCCCCGCCCCAACGCGCCCACCGGCCGTCTGGTTCCAGCCGGCGCCCCCCCGGAGACCTCACCGCACGCCGAACCACTCGGGCTCGTTCCCCGGCTTCCACTTGATGTTGCACCCCACGCTCGGGATCTGCTCCCCCGGAACCGGGCGGCCGGCGAGCACCGCATCCAGCGCCGCCCGCAGGTCCTTCCCCGTCACCGGCACCCCGTTGCCGGGCCGGCTGCCGTCGAGCTGGCCCCGATAGACCAGCCGCCGCTCGCGATCGAACACGTAGAAGTCCGGCGTGCACGCCGCCCGGTAGGCCCGCGCCACCGCCTGGGTCTCGTCGAAGAGATAGGGAAAAGGGGAACCCCACGCGCTCCTTCTGCTCCTTCATTTTCTCCGGCCGGTCGTCGGGATAGGCCGTGACGTCGTTCGAGTTGATGGCCACGATCGCCACCCCCTTCGGCCCGTAGTCCCGGCCCAGGCGCGCCAGCTCGTGCTGCACGTGCCTGACGTACGGGCAGTGATTGCAGATGAACATGACCAGCAACGCCGGCGCGTCCCGGAAATCGGCGAGCGAGACGATCCGCCCGTCGGTGTCGGGCAGAGCGAAATCCGGCGCCGGCGTGCCCAGTTCGAGCATCGTGGACGGCACCGCCACCATGAGCGTGATTCCTCCTTTCGCGCAAGTGCCCTTCGGGCCCCTTGGCGTGTATGTTAACACCACTCCCTGAACGAGCAGCCGCGATGCGCCGGTTCCTTCTGGGGTTGACCTGCGGCACCCTCGCCTGTGCGACCAATCCCGCCACCGGCGAGCGGCAGTTCGCCCTGATCGGCGAAGGCCAGGAGATCCGCCTGGGGCGGGACTACGACCAGGAGGTCGTGGCGACGCTGGGTCTCTACCCGGACAGCGGCCTCCAGCGCTACGTGCACGAGCTGGGCCTGCGCCTGGCCCGGACCTCGGAGCGCCCCAGCCTCCCCTGGACCTTCCGGGTGGTGGACGATCCGGTGGTCAACGCCTTCGCCCTCCCCGGGGGCTACATCTACGTCACCCGCGGCATCCTGGCCCACTTCAACTCCGAGGCCGAGCTCGCCGCCGTGCTGGGGCACGAGATCGGCCACGTCACGGCCCGCCACTCGGTCAGCCAGATCTCCCGACAGCAGCTCGCCCAGCTGGGGCTCGCGGTGGGCACCATCGTGTCGCCCGAGCTCGAACGCTACGCGGGGCTCGCCAGCGCCGCGCTGGGCGTGCTGTTCCTGAAGTACAGCCGGGACGACGAGCGCCAGGCGGACGAGCTGGGCCTGCGCTACCTGCGGCGCGGGAACTACGACGCGCGGGAGATGGCCGACGTCTTCACCATGCTCGAACGGGTGAGCGCGGCGGCGGGCGGGGGACGGGTTCCGGAATGGCTCTCCACCCACCCCGACCCCGGGAACCGGCGGGCCCGAATCCAGCAGCTGGTCGCGGCCCTGCCTCCCGAGTCGATCGGCACGATCGTGAACCGGGACCCCTACCTGCGCCGGCTCCAGGGCCTGGTGTTCGGCGAAAACCCGCGGCAGGGCTTCTTCCGCGGGAGCGAGTTCCTCCATCCCGACCTGCGCTTCCGGCTGCGATTCCCGGAGGGATGGCTCACCCAGAACCAGCGCCAGGCCGTGCTGGCGGCGAGCCGGCAGCAGGACGCCCTGATCCAGCTGACCATCGCCCCCGAACCCACCGCCGACGCCGCCGCCCGGGCGTTCTTCTCCCGCCAGGGGGTCTCGAGCGGGCTCCCCTCGCGCGCCTCGATCAACGGCCTGCCGGCGGCGAGCGGCGCCTTCACCGCGCAAACCGAAGACGGCCGGCTCGCGGGCTACGCCGCGTTCGTGGAGTACGGCGGGGCGGTGTACCGGCTCCTCGCCTACGCGCCCGAGACCCGCTGGCCCGCCTACGAGGCCATCGCCCTCCGGGCCATACGCAGCTTCGACCGGCTGACCGACCGCGCGGTCCTGGAGGCCGAGCCCTGGCGCCTCGAGCTGGTCACCGTGGAGCGCGCCGCGACGCTCCCCGACCTGGTCCGGCGGCGCCCGTCGCCCGCGCCGGTGGCCACCCTGGCGCTGATCAATCAGATGGACACCGCCGCCACGCTCCCGGCCGGCACTCGCCTCAAGTGGATCGTCGG
>DATLXT010000292.1:0-3837 GCA_035575475.1 Gemmatimonadales bacterium
GGGGCGTCGGTGGTGAAGCGGGCGACCGGTCGCACTCCCCGGCCCTCGGCTTCGGGCGCGAGCCGCATGACGGGGCTGTTGTCGAAGAACACGTCCGCCCGCTCACCCATCCCGTAGGCGATCGGCCGAGCGGGGTCGAGCGCCACTTCCAGGATCGAGCCGGGAATGTAGTACCGGGTCCGGGGCAGGGGGCGCCCGGTCTCGTCCACCAGGTGGTTCGACACCGGAAGCCCGAGGTGGCGGGCCAGACTGGTCGAGCTGCCGATGGTGATGATGGTGCCGCCGTCCTGGAGGAAACGGCGGAGCTGGGGCACCGTCCTCTCGGCGGTCACGCGACCCAGCCACCCGCGGTACTCAGGCGGAATGCTCGAGGGATCGGGCTGGCGGGCGCCGAACTCCTCCTCCCCCTCGCCGCTCTCGACGGCGGGGATGGCGCCGTCCGGAAACACCAGCACGTCGAACCGGCGCGCCAGGTTGCCGGCGTCGAGCGCCTGCGGGAACACCAGCTCGTAGGGGAACTCGAACCGCTCCAGCAGCCAGCGGGTCCACCCGGAGGGCATCGAGCCGCCGTAGCGGTCCCAGAGCCCGATGCGGATGGGGCGCACCCGCAGGGCCGTCGCCCCCGGCGCCGCCCGCACGCCGGTTGCGCTCACACCCAGCTCGGCCGCGGCCTGCCGCAGGATGGGCAGAACGCCGGGGCGCGCCGGGATCCAGATCGTGCCGGCCGGAAGGGTGCGTCCCTGCGCCTCGACCGGCTCGGTGAGCCAGTACACCTCGTGCTTGGCGGCGAGGAGCCGGTTGGTCAGCACTACGGCGTCGTTCTGGGCGTGACTCACCAGGAAGCCGGCGGCGCCGTCCGGCCCCGTCACGCTTCCGGCCAGCGGCCGGGCCAGTCCCTCGACCCGCTCGAACGGGCCGTCGAAGCCGTCGAGAATCCGGTCGAACCGCACGCCCATCTGGTAGGCCAGCGTGTAGCCCGCGTTGTCGTAGGGCGGAATGGGCGGGCCGCCGGGATAGGGAAAGTCGTTGGGGTGGTCCTGGGGCTCGAACATGTCGAGCACGTGGGGGCGGAACGCCTGCGCCGTCTTCACCACGTACGACCCGGCCGGATAGCGCTTCCCGTTGACGGTGAACTCCGCCGTGGCGCGGTGCACGGTGACGCCGTTCTTGATCAGCGCGTTCACGAACTTCGTGGCGGTGGGGAAGTCGGGCTGGTCGGCCGGGAGGATGTAGGCCCGGGGATCCCGCTGTTCCGGCGCCCGCAGCAACTCGAAGTACCGCGGCGGGAACCCTCGGGAGCGAGCCGCCCGCTCGTCGCGGGGGCCGGCGGCGCGATCGCGCTCCAGCGCCGCCTTCACCGCCTCGATGTCGCCGGGGGTGGTGGTCCAGGAATCCCGGCTCCCCCGTTCGATCTGGTTGCGGCCCATCCGGTAGATGTTGTAGAGGACCGTCTCCCGGTAACGCGAGGCGTAATCCAGCACCGCCCGATTGGCGGTGATCGAGTACTCGATGGACTGACGGAAATGCCAGCGCTGGGGCGCGATGGGTGCGGGGAGATCGCCGGTCCGGAGCTGGCGGTCGGGCAGGAACGGGATCTCGATCGGCGTGGGGTTGCCGATGGTCTCGGTCAGGAGCCCGATCATGTTGTGAAAGTAGGTCGTGGTCCGGAGCCCGCCGTTCCACCAGGTCGAATAACTCGCCCCCCGGCGCATGGTGGTGCCGGGTTTGCCCTCGGCCACGAACCGGCCGTGCATGGCGGCGCCCACCGCGTCGATCCCCATCTGCACCAGGGGGTCGATGTAGTAGTTCATCGGGTCCCGGAACGGCGGCGCGAACATGACCGTGCCGGCGGGGCCGGTCTGGTGGTGGTTGTACATGATCTGCGGAAACCACTCGTGGAACAGGACTCGCGCCAGGTTCTCGGTTTCCGGCTGGTTCACCATGTAGAAATCGCGATTGTTGTCGTGCCCGATGTATTTCTGGTAGAGCCGGGGAATGTTGCTGCTGTTGCGCTTGAGGGAGTCGGGCTCGCGCATGTACCAGCCGGAGACGAGCTCCATGCCGTCGGGATTGGCATGGACCGCGAGCAGGATCACGTCGTCGAGGATCCGCAGGGTTTCGGGGTCGGAACGGCTCACCATCTGATAGACCAGCTCCATGAGCTGGTGAGCGCCGAGGACCTCGGTGGCGTGCAGGCCCCCGTCGATCCACACCACCGCTCGCCCTTCGGCCGCGAGTCGGCGGGCCTCTTCGTCGGTCAGGTCTTCCGCCAGGGCCAGCCGCCGGGCGATGTCCCGGTAGCGCGCCAGCTGGCGGTGGTTCGCGGGCGAGGTGATGATCGCCATGAGCTGGGGTCGCCCCTCGGCGGTCTTGCCGATCTCCTGAACCACCATGCGGTCCGATTCCTGGTCGAGCCTCGCCCAGTAGGCCTGGAACTGGGTGTAGGTGGCGAGCCGGTAGTCGTCGCCGATGTTCCAGCCCAGGAATTCCCTGGGCGACGTGATGCGGGTCTGGGCCGCCGCGGGTGCGGCCACGAGCAGCAGGCTGGCGCTCCCGAGGAGCCGGAGGGCGCGGGCGCGAAGGATTCTGGCGGTGGGCATAGTGGTCGTATCCCGGGTCTGATGGTGCGGCATCACGCGAGAGGGGCGGGGCGAACCCCCGCTGTCGGGAACAGTAGCCGCCGGCCGGGGAGTCGGCTAGGGGCGGGCCGGAGCGCCCAGGCGAAGGTCCCGGGCGACCGTGAGGGGGGGCTGATCGGCGGGCCTCACGGTCAGCTCGATGCGATAGCGACCGCGGCCCAGGGCCGAGAGATCGAGGAACAAGGCCCGGGCCACCCTGCCGGACTCGAAGGCCGGCACCTCTTCCCACTCGAGGCGAACCGGCTGCTCGGGCTCCGCGAGGCCCACGGCCCGCGCGGCCCGACGCAGGATTCCGCCGCCGGTGCGCCGGACCGCGAGGTCGAGGCGCAGCGGCTCCGCCCCGCCGTGCCGGCGATAGACCTCCCAATAGACGCCGACCCGGCGGCGGGCACCCAGGTCGCCGGAGGGCAGGGCGCGCTCCAGAACCCGGGAGAGCTCGGGCGGCACGCTGTCGGCCGGATCGAAGAGCAGGAGGTCGGACAGCGTGACCGGCGTGGCCGCCGGGGTGGGGAGGGCGTAGCGGGCCCGCGCGACCCGCCGGGCGGGCCGGCTCAGGGCTTCGAGGCTCAGGACCAGCGCCCCGGCGGGCGCCACCGCCAGGAGCACGCCGTCCGGCCGGCTGGAACGGGCGATGACCGGGGCCTGGCCGGGGCCGCTTGCCAGGACCAGCGCCACGGCGAGCGAGTCGCCGGCGAAGCCGGCTTCGCCGGGGAGCTCGTAGGCCGCCACGACCAGGGTCGACTCGCCGCGCCGGAACACGGCGGCTTGATGGGGGAACGCTACGAACGAATCGGCGTAGGCCGGGGCGTAGCGCTCGCGCGGCGCCGGGGCGCGCAGCTCCCAGTCTCCCTCACCTGCGGCGTAGGGCTCTTCCAGGGCGCCCGAGGCCGGAATGAAGTGAACGCTCGGCGAGCCCTGATGACCGACCACGGTGATCTCGCCCATCCCGCCCAGGCGCGGCGTCTCGGCGCTCCAGGCCACCGGCCAGCCGAAGCGCACGGTGATCTCTCGCAGGTCGTCGCCCCAGCGGATCCCGTAGGCGTTGCCCGCCTCGCTCAGGATGTCGGCCAGCGTCATCCGCGCCAGGTGTTCGGTCCAGCGATCGTTGCCCGGCAGGAGAAAGAGCGGGCGGGCGAGCCACCAGAGGCGCTGGTCCCAGCCCGCCCGGTCGGCGCAGGGCAGGGCGCGGTAGCGGCGG
>DATLXT010000293.1:0-7156 GCA_035575475.1 Gemmatimonadales bacterium
GGGACCAGTTGAACTCGACCCGCCGCACCAGTCCCGTCACCAGCCGGGAGCACAGGTGCGCCTCCTCGGCCGAGAGGGGGTTGGTGATGGCCACGGCGTCGGGCCCGTCGGGCGGGCCCAGGGGGATGGTCCGGGCTTCGAGCATGCCCGCCCGGGCCAGCGCCTCCCGCACCCGGGCCTTGGCGCGCTCCACCGGCGAATCGGGGACCGTGCCGGGCCGATGGCCGCGCAGCTCGTCGGGGAAGGTGTCGTACCCCTTGAGCCGGGCCACTTCCTCGATGAGATCCACTTCGCGGGTGACGTCCGGTCGCCACCCGGGGACCTGGACGGCCAGCCGGTCGTCCTTGGGGGCCGCCACGAAGCCGACCGCCGAGAGATACCGCTCGATCTCGTCCCGGCCGATCGGGACGCCCAGGAGGCGGGCCACCCGTTCCGGGCGCAGGAAGATGGTACGCGGCTGCTGGGGCTCGGGCCAGAGGTCGAGCGGCGCCTGGCGCAGCTCGCCTCCGGCCACCGCGAGGATCAGGTCGATCGCGCGGCGCAGGGCGTCGGGCATGGCCAGCAGGTCGATCCCGCGCTCGAAGCGGTAGCTCGACTCGCTCTGGACCCCGACCGCCCGCCGGGTGCGCCGGATGCGGGTGGGCTGGAAGTAGGCGCACTCCAGAACCAGATCGGTCGTGCGCTCGCTCACCTCCGATTCGGCGCTCCCCATGACGCCGGCGATGATGGTGGGCCGTTCGGCGTCGCAGATCGCCGTCATGTCGGCGGTGAGGGTCCGCTCCACCCCGTCCAGGGTGACGATCTTCTCCCCCGGCCGGGCCCGCCGCACCACCACCGCCGGGCCGCGGAGCCGGGCCAGGTCGAAGGCGTGAAGCGGCTGGTTGATCTCGAACAGGATGTAGTTGGTGGCGTCGACCACGTTGTTGATGGGGCGCTGGCCGATGGCGGCGAGCCGGTCGGCCAGCCACCGGGGGCTGGGCCCGACCTGCACGCCCCGAATCACGGCGATCATGTAGCGCGGGGCGCCTTCGGGGTCTTCCAGCCGCACTTCGACACCGTCCACCGTGCCCCGGGCGGCATCGCGACGGGGCGGCCAGACAGCCGCCCTGGGCTCCGCGGCGCCGGCGTCCCCTCCACGCCGGGTGGTGGAGGCGCGGCGATGGCCGCCGAGGGCGGCGTCCCCGCCGGCCGGAGCCACGGCCCCACCACCCCGCGCCCCGGCTCCTGGAAACGCGGGCAGCTTGACCGGCACGCCGAGCGCTGCGCCCAGCTCCCGGGCGATCCCCTTGTGGCACAGCAGATCCGGTCGGTTGGCGCCCACGTCCACCACGATCTGGTGATCCGCCACCGGGAGCGCGTCCACCAGGCGGGTGCCGGGCGGGGCGTCGGTGTCCAGTTCGAGAATCCCGGCATGGTCCTCGCCCAGCCCCAGCTCTTTGGCGGAGCAGAGCATGCCGTTCGACTCCACGCCGCGGATCTTCCGGCGCTCGAGCTTCACCCCCCCCGGGAGCACCGCGCCCACCGGGGCGAAGGGGTAGACGCCGCCCGCCCGCACGTTGGGCGCGCCGCACACCACCTCCACCGGCCCGCCGTCCGCGCCGGCGTCCACCAGGCAGAGGGTGAGCCGATCGGCGTTGGGGTGCCGCCGTACCTCGAGCACCCGGGCCACCAGCACGTCGCCCAGATCCTGGTGCCGGGGCACCACGGCGTCCACCGCGGCGCACTGCATGGTGAGGATGCGGGCCACCTCGTCCGGGTCCAGCGGGCGGCCCAGCAGCGCTTCGAGCCAGCGGCGCGAGGCGATCACCGCGCGCCTCCGGCGAACTGCTCGAGGAACCGCACGTCGGCCTCGTAGAGCAACCGAATGTCCGGGATGCCGTGCCGGGTCATGGCGATGCGGTCCGGCCCCATGCCCCAGGCATAGCCGGTGTAGCGCTCGGGGTCCACTCCGGCGTTCTCCAGGACGGCCGGGTGCACCATCCCCGACCCCAGGATCTCCATCCACCCGGTCTGCTTGCAGGTGGGGCACCCCGAGCCCCGGCAGAGCTGGCACTCCACGTCCATCTCGGCCGACGGCTCGGTGAAGGGAAAGAACGAGGGGCGGAACCGCACCCGCGTATCGGGCGAGAAGAACCGGCGGGCGAAGGCGGTCAGCGTGGCCTTGAAGTCCACGAAGCTGATCCCCTCGTCCACCGCCAGCCCCTCGATCTGCTCGAACACCGGGGAGTGGGAGGGGTCGAACGGATCCCGCCGGAAGACCCGGCCGGGGATCACGACGCGGACGGGCGGCGGATACCGCTCCAGGGTGCGGATCTGCACCGGCGAGGTATGGGTGCGCAGCAGGAGATCCGGACCCAGGTAGAAGGAATCCTGGGCGTCCAGCGCCGGGTGGTCTTTCGGGAAGTTCAGCGCGTAGAAGTTGTACCACTCGGTCTCGGCTTCGGGCCCGACGGCGCGGGTGAAGCCCAGCTCGTGGAAGATCTGGCAGATCTCGTCCACCACCTGGGTGACGAGATGCAGGCCGCCGCGCCAGGCGGCGCGGCCCGGCATGGTGAGATCCTGGCCCTCGACCGGGCTCCGCGCTCCGGCGAGCGCGCGCTCGCGGGCTGCGAGGGCCGCCTCGAATTCGCGCTTGAGGGCGTTGGCCGCTCCGCCCACTTCCTTCCGGCGGGCGGGGTCCAGGGTGGGAAGCGCCTTCAGAATCTCGGTGAGCGCGCCGGCCTTGCGTCCCAGGATCTCGGTCTTGAGCTCCTGAAGCCGGCGGGCGTCGGCCCGGGGAATCTCCTGGAGACGCTCACGCAGGGCGGCGAGGGCGGCCAGGAGGTCGCGCATGGTCAGAGCGCCTGCTTCGCGACCTCCGCCAGCTGCCCGAACGCCGCCGGATCCCGGACCGCCAGATCGGCCAGGATCTTGCGGTTGATTTCCACCCCCGCGCGCCGCAGGCCGTTCATCAGGCGGTTGTAGGACAGGTCGTGCACCCGGGCCGCGGCGTTGATCCGGGTGATCCAGAGGCGGCGGAACTCGCCCTTCTTCCGGCGGCGATCCCGGTAGGCGTACTTCTGGGCCCGTTCGACCGATTCCTTAGCCGCCTTCCACAGCTTGGAGCGCCCGCCGAAGTACCCCTTGGCGAGCCGCATGATCTTCTTCTTGCGCTTCAAGCGCGCCACGTTGCTCTTGACGCGAGGCATGGTCCTCTCCCTTACGCCATCAGCAGGCGCTTGAGGCGAATCTCGTCGGCGCGCGACACCAGCGCCGGCTTGCGCAGGTGCCGCTTCCGCTTGGGATGCTTCTTGGTCAGGATGTGGCTCTTGTAGGCGCGGTGTCGGCGCAGCCGTCCCGTCCCGGTGAGCCGCACGCGCTTGCGGAGCGCGCGCTTGGATTTCTGCTTCGGCATGAGCGTCCTCGATGAGACCCCGGCGTCGGAACGGCTAGCCGGGGCCCGCGTCTATTTCGGCGCGATCACCATGGTCATGTTCCGGCCCTCGAGCTTGGGCTCCTGCTCGATCTTGCCCACGTCCTTCAGCTCGCTGGCCACCCGTTCCAGGACGTCCCGGCCCAGCTGAGTGTGCGCCAGCTGGCGGCCCCGGTACATCATGGTCACCTTCACCTTGTTCCCGTCCTGCAGGAATTCCCGCGCGTGCCGGGTCTTGAACTCGAAGTCGTGATCGCTGATCCCCGGCCGAAACTTCACTTCCTTCAGGTGGATCACGTGCTGCTTCTTCTTGGCGGCCCGCGCGGCCTTGGCCTGCTCGAACTTGTACTTCCCGTAATCCATGATCTTCACGACGGGCGGGCGCGCCAGCGGCGCCACCTCCACCAGGTCCAGCCCCCGTTCCTCCGCCGCCGCCAGCGCCTGCTCCACGGGCATCACCCCGAGCTGCGTCCCGTCGCTGCCAATCACGCGCACCGGACTGATGCGGATCTGCCGGTTCACCCGAATGCGCGGCTGTTTGTTATTCTCGATCGCCAGGTTGGTCGCTCCCTCCAGGAAACGAAAAGCGGATTCCCGGTACGGAACCCGCACCTGAGCCCTCAGCCCTCAGCCACGCGCAGTGAGGTCCAGCCCCGCTGACGGCGGACGGCCGATAGCTGACAGCTTCATTGTGGGCACCAAGTTAGCCCGCCGGGACGGGGTCCACAAGGCCAAACCCCTTCCCTTCGCGCCCCAGCCGCCCCGCCGCCGTGCTGGGGTCGTGCTCGAAGACCAGCAGCCACCCCTCCGCCTCGGCCCGGGCGTAGAGCCGCCGCTTGCTCTCCAGCGTCACCAGCGGTTCCAGGTCGTACCCCATGATCCAGGGGAGGGGGAGGTGGGCGGCGGTCGGCACCAGGTCCCCGAGAAAGCAGGCCCGCTCGCCCCCGCTCTCGATCAGCACCGACTGGTGGTACGGGACGTGACCCGGCGTAGGCACACAGCGCACCCCGGGGAGCAGCTCCACCTCCCCCTCGATCAGCCGAAAGGGGACCGGGTCGAAGTTATGGGCCAGGTAGCTCGCCGCCGTGCGCTCGTTGGTCCGCCGGGCGAATTCCAGCTCGCCCTTTTGCACCACGTAGGTGGCCCGGGGAAACGCCACCCGGGGGGGCGAGGGGGCCGGGGGGGCGGTGCCCGGCTCGGCCGGTTCGCGATAGGTGTTCCCGCCGGCGTGATCGAAATGCAGATGGGTATTGATGACCCAGCGCACCTCCTCGGGCGTAAAGCCCAGGTTGCTCAGCGCGTCCTCCAGCCGGGTCCGGCCGCCGCGGCCGGCGTTCTCGAGCCCGTAGATGTCGCGGAACTTGGCGTCCTCCTTGTTACCCACCCCGGTGTCCACCAGCACCAGGCCGTCGGGGTGCTCGATCAGGAGACAGCGCAGCGCCAGGGGGATGCGGTTGCGCTCGTCGGGGGCGATGCGGCGCTCCCAGAGCGGCTTGGGGACCACCCCGAACATGGCCCCGCCATCCAGCCGCTGCCGCCCGGCCTCGAGGGCGTGGCACTGCAATCGGCCGACGCGGAAGCTGGTGTGGCTCAATCGGGGCCCGCCTTCAGGGATCGTCCCGCCGCAGCGGCAGCGTCATGCAGCGCGGTCCCCCGCCGCCCCGGACCAGCTCGCTGCCCTCGATGGTGATCACGGCGCGGTCACGGGCGGCCAGCGTCTCGTCCCCGGTCAGGAGCTTCACCGCGTCGATGACGCGGAAGCCCGCGTGGTCGAGCTCGGCGATGGTGGCCTCGTTCCGCGCGTAGGTGATGACCACGCCCGGGCGCACGGTGAAGAAGTTGCACCCCGACGACCACTGCTCGCGCTCCTGGAGGGTTCGGCTGCTCCCGCCGCAGAACACCGGCTCCAGCGGATGGTCCACCGCCTGGAGCGCGGCGAAGAAGTTGGGCATCTCCTTGACCCCCTTCGACCGCTTGCGGCGGTGCAACACCGCCAGGCGCTCGGGCCCCACGAAGTGCGGCGGGTAGACGCAGCACAGCTCGCGGTCGAGCTGGGTGAAGATCATGTCCAGATGGATGGCGGTCCGCTCCTGGGGCAGCACCACCACCAGCACGTCGGTCACGCCGCAGTGCTCGAACGCCAGATCGCATAGGTGATCCAGCGCCGCCGGACTCGACCGCTCGGAGAAGCCCAGGACCAGGAGGTCGGGGCGCAGGGGATGCACGTCCCCGCCCTCCAGGGTGTAGTTGTTGCGCCGCTCCTCCGACCCGTCGTAGAGAATGCCGGCGTTCTCGAGCAGCGGGTGATAGGTGAACAGCGCCTTGATCAGCAGTTCCTCGGTCCAGCGCACGCCGTAGCGCATGGAGCCGATGACGGTGTGCTCCCCGATCACGATCCCCACGTCGCGGGTGAAGAACAGGTTGGGGAGCGGCGGCAGGGCGTACCCCTGCTCGTTCAGGGCCCGGGAGAGGGGCCCGGGGTGCTCCAGCGCCCCCTCGATCATCAGGCCCACCAGCGCGGCGGGCTCGAGCTCGGCCAGCTGCTGGGCCAGGGCGTCCGACGGCACCACCTCGAGCGCCCGGGTCACCAGAAAGTCACGGGCGTCCCGGCGGCACACCACTTCGGTCAAGAGGTCCCGGACCTCGTACACCTCGGCGAAGCGCTCCAGCACGGCCACCAGGCGCCGGTGCTCCCGTTGGGCCAGGTCCAGATCGATGATGTCGTCGTAGAGGTAGTCCGCCCGGTTTCCCGGGGTGACGGCGACCAGCTCCTTCCCCGGGGTATGGACCAGAACGGCCCGCAGGGGGCCGATTTCGGAGGTGACGTGGACGCGGGGCATGGGCACAAATCTAAGCCGTCGGGCCCGCCCCCCGTGGCCGGTCCTCAGCGATTCGCCAGCGCGTAGGACAGCGTCTCCAGTTCCGCCGCCATGTTGACGTGCTTGACCATGACCCCCGGCGGGACGTCCAGCGGCACCGGCGCGAAGTTGAGGATCGCCTTCACGCCCCCGCGCACCAGCCGGTTGACCACGTCCTGCGCCGCCTCGGCGGGCGTCGCCACGATGGCGATGTCGGAGGGCGTCTGCTTCAGGTCCCGATCCAGGCGGCGCACGTCCCGCACCACCAGCCCGTTCCAGCGGGTCCCGATCTTCCGGGGGTCGCGGTCGTAGATGGCGGCGATCTCGAACCCCCGCCGACGAAAGCCCTCGTATTGCACCAGCGCCCCGCCGATCCGCCCCGCCCCCACCAGCACCACCCGGTAGGTCCGGTGCAACCCCAGGATCTCGCGGATGCGCCGCGCCAGCTCCGGGACCGAGTACCCCAGCCCCCGTTTCCCGAACGAGCCGAAGAACGAGAGGTCCTTGCGCACCTGGGCCGAGGTGGTGCCGCCCCGGCGGGCCAGCTCGCTCGAGGAGATGGTGGCGAGACCCTGGCGGAGGGATTGCTCGAGGAACCGCAGGTAGAGGGAGAGCCGGCGGACCGTGCTCTCGGAGATGCGCCGCATTTGTGAATGATTTCACAATGAGCGACTCCAATGCAAGAGCCGGACGTAGTCGGCGGGCCCGAGCGTCTCGGGCCGGGCCGCCGGGTCGAGTCCCAGGGCCCGGAGCCCGGCGGCGACCCGGGCGGGGGGGAGGCCGGCGGCGTGCGCCACCGCGTTGCGCAGCTGCTTGCGGCGCCGTGAGAAGCAGGCCGTGACCAAGGCGCGCAGCTCGGCGGCCCGCTCCGGCGGGATCAGCGGGG
>DATLXT010000294.1:0-4341 GCA_035575475.1 Gemmatimonadales bacterium
CGGCGGAGCAGTTCCTGATGGGCGATTTGCTCTACGCGCCGCCCGCCGCTCACCCCGAGGCGCCGACCGAGGATGAGGCGCCGGAGCCCGTCGACTACACCTCCGAAAGTCCGTTGCCCCCCAGTATCGCCCCGCTCCCCTTCGCCATGGATGGGACGGCGCCCAACCAATGTCCGTATTGCGGCGGGAGCCTGCCGGCGGGACGCAAGGTGAACTTCTGCCCCCACTGCGGCCAGCCGCCCTCGGGCGAGCTCAAGTGCCCGGCTTGCGGCAGCGAGGTGGACGTCGGGTGGGCGTATTGCGTGTCCTGCGGGCGGGCGACGGGGTTCGAATGAGGCGGACCGCGGCGCATGGCGCCCACCGCGTCGCCGTCATCGCGGGCGACGGGATCGGACCCGAGGTCATCGCGGCTGCGATCCCGGTGCTCGAGGCCGCGGCGACCAAGCACGGGTGCGCGCTCGCTTGGGAGCGCCTGCCGTACTCCGCCGAGCACTACCTGCAAAGCGGCGAGACGCTTCCCGAGCACGCCCTGAAGCATCTGCGCGACGACGTGGACGCCATTCTCCTGGGCGCCCTGGGCGATCCGCGGGTACCCGGCAGCGAGCACATCCGCGACATCCTGCTGGGGCTCAGGTTCCGGCTCGATCTCTACATCAACTTTCGCCCGGTGAGGCTGCTCCACCCCGACCTCTCTCCCTTGCGGCGGGACCGCGGTGGGGCGAGGGCCGCCGAGCCCGCCATCGATATCGCCATCTTTCGCGAGAACACCGAGGGGATCTACCTGGGCCGGGGACGCACCGCGGGCGAGGAGCACATCGCCGAGGAGGTGAATACCGCTCGCGGCGTCGAACGGATCATCCGGGCGGCATTCGAGTGGGCCCGGGCGCACGGCAAGAGCCGGGTCACCATGAGCGACAAATCCAATGCCATTCCGGCCCATCGCGTGTGGCAAGAGAAGTTCCGTCTGGTCGCCGCCGAATACCCCGGGATCGAAGCCGAGCACCGCTACGTGGACGCGCTGGCGTTGGAGCTGGTCCGGGAGCCGGAGCGCTTTCAGGTGATCGTCACCAACAACCTCTTCGGCGACATCCTGTCGGATCTCGGCGCCGGCCTGGTGGGCGGGCTCGGCCTGGCGCCCAGCGCCAACCTGCATCCCGGTCGGACGGGCCTGTTCGAGCCGGTGCACGGCTCGGCGCCGCCGCTGGCCGGGAAGGGCGTGGCGAACCCGATGGCCGCGGTGCTGACCGGCGCCCTCATGTTCGAGGCGTTGGGCCATCCCGAGGCGGCCGGAGATCTGGAGCGGGCGGTGACCGAGACCATCGCGGCGGGGGTGCGGACGCCGGACATCGGGGGACGGGCGAGCACGGACGACGTCGCTCGGGCGATCGCGGAGCGGCTGTAGCCCGCGCCCTACCGCCGCCCCGCCCTTCCGTCCATATTCCGCCCTTCGCAGGCCCAATCGCGGAGTCCGCCCATGAAGACCCAGGGTGCCAGTACCGACATCGTCTTCCTCTCGGGGGTCCGCACCGGCTTCGGCGCCTTCGGCGGCTCCCTCAAGGACTTGTCGGCCATCGAGTTAGGGGCCAGGACCGCCGCGGCGGCCCTGGCGCGTTCGGGCCTCCCGCCCCAGGCCGTCGGCCACGTGGTCTTCGGCAACGCCCTCCAGACCTCGGCCGACGCGATCTACTGCGCCCGCCACGTCGGGCTCAAGGCCGGGCTGCCGATCGAGGTTCCGGCGGTCACGGTCAACCGGCTGTGCGGGTCGGGGTTCGAAGCCATCACCCAGGGCGCTCAGCTGATCCTCTTGGGGGAAGCGGACGCCGTGCTCGCCGGGGGCACGGAATCCATGAGCCAGGCGCCCCACGTGATCCGGGGTGCGCGCTGGGGCCTGCGTCTGGGCCCCGCCCCCCTCGAGGACTACCTGTGGGAGGCGCTGAAAGACCCGCAGTGCGGCCTCTCCATGGCGGAAACGGCGGAGAACCTCGCCGAAACATACCGGCTCACACGCGGGGAGGTGGATGCGGTGGCGCTCCGCTCCCAGCGGCGCGCCAAGAAGGCCTGGGACGACTGCGTCTTCCAGGACGAGGTGATCCCCGTCCCGCTCCAGACCAAGAAGGGCGAGGTCGAGTTCCGGGCGGACGAGCACCTGCGCCCCGATACCACGCTCGAAGGGTTGATGGCGCTGAAGCCGTACTTCAAGCCGGACGGGCTGGTGACGGCGGGCAACGCGTCCGGGATCTGCGACGGGGCGGCGGCCACGGTGATCGCGAGCGAGCACGTGGCCCGGGCCCACGGCCTCAAGCCGTTGGGGCGGCTGGTGGCCTGGGCCGTAGCGGGCGTCGAGCCCCGCTACATGGGCATCGGCCCGGCCCCGGCGGCCCGCAAGGCGCTCCAGAAGGCGGGGATGAAACTCGAGCAGATGGACCTCGTCGAAGTGAACGAGGCGTTCGCGCCTCAGTACCTCGCGGTGGAGCGGGAGCTGGGGCTCGACCCGGAGAAGACGAACGTCCACGGCGGTGCCATCGCGATCGGGCACCCGCTCGCGGCGAGCGGGACCCGGATCACGATCCACCTGCTCCACGCCCTGCGCCAGCGGAAGCAGCGCTTCGGCCTGGGCTCGGCGTGCATCGGCGGCGGGCAGGGAGCGGCCGTGATCGTGGAGGCGTTCCCGGCGTAGGCGAGGGGGAGGCGTCGGCATGGACCTGTTACTCGGTGGACTGGCGCTGGTCGCGGCGTATCTGGTCGGCGGCCTGCGGGTGCTGCGGGAGTACGAGCGCGGCGTGTACTTCTTCCTGGGCCGGCTGTGGGGCGCCAAGGGGCCGGGGCTGATCTTTCTGCCCCCGCTCTTCGCCAAGATGCAGAAGGTATCGCTCCGCGTCATCGCCATGGACATCCCGCCCCAGGACGTCATCACTCGCGACAACATCTCGATCAAGGTCAACGCCGTTCTCTACATGCGGGTCAAGGAGCCGGTCAAGGCGGTGGTGGGGGTGGAGAACTACCTCTACGCCACGAGCCAGCTGGCCCAGACCACGCTCCGGTCGGTGCTGGGCGAGACCGAGCTGGACGAGCTGCTGGCCAACCGTGACAAGATCAACGCCATCCTCAAGCAGATCATCGATGCGCGCACCGAGGATTGGGGGATCGAGGTGGGGGCGGTGGAGGTGAAGGATGTGGATCTCCCGCCCGAGATGAAGCGCGCCATGGCCCGGCAGGCGGAGGCCGAGCGCGAGCGGCGCGCCAAGGTGATCAACGCCGAGGGCGAACTCCAGGCATCGGAAAAGCTGGCTCAGGCGGCGCGGATCATCGGCGCCGAGCCGGCGGCGCTCCAGCTCCGCTATCTCCAGACCGTGAACGAGATCGCTTCGGAGAACAACTCGACGACCTTCTTCCCGATCCCCATCGACCTGTTGCGGGGCTTCGTGGACACGGTGGCTCGCCAGGCCGCGGAGGCGGCGGGTACCCGCGCCCTGCCCGATCGCACCGCCGGCGACGCGGTGCCCGCGCCGCCCAGGGGCGCCAGGGTCAAGTCTCGCTAGCGCATGGGGGGCGAGCTCATCAGCCGCGAGGCGCTGGAGCGGATCGTCCGCCGCGCGGCCGAGCTCCAGGCGGCCGAGCGCGAGATCGGGGACGGACTCACCGAGGCGGAACTCCTGGCCCTGGGCCAGGACGTGGGGATTCCGGCCCGCTTCCTCCGACAGGCCCTGCTCGAGGAACAGACCCGGCCGGTAGGCGAGGTACCGCGCGGCTTCTGGGCCTGGCTCGCGGGCCCGGCCACGCTCAGCGCCCTGCGCGTGGTGCCGGGCGAGCGCCCCGCCGTCGAGGCCGCCCTGGCCCGGTGGATGGACCAGGAAGAACTGCTCCAACCCAAGCGTCGCTTTCCCGACCGCACCATCTGGGAGCCCAGGGCCGGGGCGTTCGCCTCGATCCAGCGGGCCCTGGGCGGCGCACGGCGATACGCGCTGGCCCGGGCCGGGGAGGTGAGCAGCCAGGTCACCCAGCTCGAGCCCGGGTTCTGTCTCGTGCGCCTCGAGGCCGATGTGCGGCGCCAGCGCAAGGAGCGGCTGGGCGGCGGCGCCGCGCTGGCCGGCGTGGGCGGGGTCCTGGCCGTCGCGGCCGCGACCGCCGGCGCGCCCCAGCTGGTCCCGTTGATACCGGCCGCGGCCGGGGTATTCTTGGGCGCGCTGGTGGCGCGGAGTCACCGGGCACCCAACGAGCGGACCGCGGTGGCGCTGGAACAGGTGCTGGACCGGCTGGAGCGGGGCGAGATCCGCCCCGAGCACGCGCTCCCGGGCCCTCGGGCGAGCGCGTTCGTGCGAATGGCGGAGGAGATTCGGCGGG
>DATLXT010000295.1:0-8152 GCA_035575475.1 Gemmatimonadales bacterium
GGGGGCGGGGGCGGGGGCGGCGGCGGGGGCGGCGGCGCTCTGCCGCGCGACCCCCGTGAGCACCGTGCGGAGCTCCGCCAGGGTGAAGGGCTTGTGGAGGTAGGGTCGGCCCAACGACTCCAGGAACTCGAGGGTGTCGCCCCGCACGGTGTCGCCCGTCGCGAAGATGATTCGCCCGGCCGCCGCCGGGTGTCGCGCCTCGAGTTCGTGGTACAGCTCGCGACCCCCCAACTCCGGCATCCGGAGGTCGCAGATGATGGCGTCGAACGGCTCGGCCAGGGCGCGGGCCAGAGCGCCACGCCCGTCCGTGGCCAGCTCCACCGTGTGCCCCCAGCTCTCCAGGGTGGCGCGCATGTAGTGCAGAATGTGCGGTTCATCATCCACGACCAGGATGCGCAGCGGACCGGAGGGGGCGGCGGCGGGGGCGCCGGACTCGGGGGGGCCGGCGCGGGTGGCGCCCGGGAGCTGCACCGTGAAGGTGGCGCCCTGGCCGGGCGTGGTGTCCAGGAGGATGCGCCCGCCATGCTCCCGCACGATCCCCTGGCTGATCGAGAGGCCCAGCCCCGTTCCCTGGCCTTCGGCCTTGGTGGTGAAGAACGGCTCGAAGACCCGCGCCGCCAGCTCCTCTTGTATCCCCGGCCCGTCGTCCGTCACCGCGACCGCCACCCCGTCGAGCCACTTGCGGGCGGTGACCACGATGCGCCCGCCCTTTCCGGAGGCGGCGATCGCCTGGGCCGCGTTGTTGATCAGGTTCACGAACACCTGTTTGATCTGGTTGGCGTTGAGCTCGACGGCGGGCAGGTCGGGCTCGGCCTCGAGGGTCGCCTCGACCCGGTACGCCATCAGCTGGTTCCTGAGCAGGGCGAGCGTGGACTCGAGGATCGGAAGAATGGCCTGCGGCTGGCGGCGCTCGGCTTGCTGGCGCGCGAACGACAGGAGATTCCTGACGATGGTGGCGGCCCGCTCCGCCTCCTGCCGGATGACCCGCAGGGGCTCGGCCAGCGCCGGAGGGACTTCCCCGGACTCCGACAGGAAGTCGGCGAACCCCACCACCGACGCCAGCGGGTTGTTCAGGTCGTGGGCCACGCCGGCGATCAGTTGACCAATGGCCGACATTTTCTCAGACTGTATCAGCTGCTCCTGGAGCCGCCGCTTCTCGGTCTGGTCCTCGAAGAGGAGCACGGCGGCACCCGGCTCGGCGCCGGCCATGGGCACGGCGGAAACCAGAAAGACCTGCTCGCCGGCCCGGAGCTCGTGGGCGGATTCTCCCGGCCGCGCCAGCGCCCGGGCGATCACCTCGGCCCAGGCGGGGGGCAGAAGCTCCAGCCAGGGCCGGCCCGGGAGCGTGGTGAGGGGGATGCGGAGCAGCTCGGAGAAAGCGCGGTTGGCGCGGCGCACCCGGCCGTGCGCGTCCACGATGCAGATCGCCTGGGCGATGGCGTCCACGGTGAGCTCCCACTCGTGCTTGCCCAGCGAGAGGAGTTCCACCAGGCGCGCGTTCTCCAGCGCGATGGCGGCCTGGGCCGCGGCGGCGCCGAGCACCTCGAGTTCCGCGGGGCCGAAGGCCCCGGGCCGATCGGCGCCCGCCGAGATGGCGCCGATGGTGCGGTCGACGGCGATCAGCGGGACGCCCATCCACGACGCCGGCGCAGCGCGCCCCGGGGCGGCCCCGTAGCGACCGGCCGCCGCAGCCACCCCGCGCGGGAAACAGAGGGGGCCGCGGCGCAGCGCGAGTTGGACCAGGGGGTCGTCGGTGCGCCCGGTCACAGTGCCCGACCGGTGGGCCACCCTAAGCTGGTTGCTCGGAGCGTCGAGCAGGACGATCGTGAGGTGATCGGGCGCGACGAGTTCGGCGACCACGGCCGCCAGCCGTTCGACGATGGTCGCCGGGCGAAACGACCCGGCCAGCTCCTGCGCGAACCCGGTGAGACGCGCGAGCCGGCTGGTGGCGACGTTCCGGTCAGGAGGACGGGGCATGATTCTGGCGAACGTCCGAGCGCAGTTGCGAGCCGCTGATCTGCGGCTGGTGGTGCTGGCGCTGTCGCGCGGCGACGCCGACGCGCGGGCCCACTATGAACGCCTGCTGGCCGAAGGCGGGCCGGACCGGCTGCTCGACCAGCCCGGCCTGCTCGACGCCCTGCTCGCGGTGCGCTCGCTGGCGGTGCCCTCGGCGCCCCTGTTCGCCTACGTGGCGGTGCGGCACACCCTGCTCGTGGCGGGGATCGACAATCGGGAGGTGGCCGATTACCTCGCGGCGCTCCTCCTCGGCTTCGGGGATCATGATCGGCACGCCCGGATCCGCCCGTACGACGATGAAACCTACGAGTACCTGGTGGACATCGTCGGCGACCTGAGCGTCGAGGACGAAGCCGGGGAGCGGGGATTCCTGTTGCTGACCCACCTCGGAAACTACAGCCTCTGGCTCGCCGGGCTGTTCCCCGACTACGTGGCGGCCCGCCGCCTCCGCGCCGGCGGCCCCGACCTCCCCTATTACGACGAGCTGGGCCGCCAGGGCTACCACCTGGCCTCCCAGCACCGCCTGGCGGAGCGCTACGGCGTGGCCGGAATCTATCGCGAGGCCGCCGACCGGTTCCCCGCGCTGCGACAGGCCTTCAACCGCCTCAGCGACCGCGTGTTCTTCCCCCATGTCTTCACGCCCGACAAGGTCCTCCGCAACCTGTGAGCCGTCTAGTCGTCGAGGAACCTCGTCGGCACGCGGGTCGCGGCCTCCACCAGCGCTTCCGCCGATTTCACGAACCGCACCACGATGGGGAGTGAGCCCTTGAGGGCGAGCTTCCGCTGCATGATGCCGGCGATCGGGCCCAGCTCCTTGCGGATGACCTCTTTCCAGCGCCGGTAGTCGCCCGCGATCACGAACGGGGCCCGGTCCGCCTCCTCGGGCACCACGATCCGCGCCGCGCGGCAGGCCCCGCGGTCCAGGTCCAGCCAGATGCCCACCGGCGCCGGGACCCCGATCTCGGGCTGGGCGTTCACGATCAACGCCACGGCGCCGTGGGTCCACTCGAGCGAGGCCTGCCGGTAGCCCTCGCTCGCGTTGATGGCGTCGCCGAATGCCGCCACCCACTCGGCCGAGGGGAAGGTCAAGCTCACACGGTGTCCGGCGCCGCCGGCGACCCCAGCAGGGGACAGCGCGGATTGCTCACGCTCGCCCAGTCCACCAGGACCCCGTAGAGCGGGATCGTAGTACTGCCGCCCTGCACGGTACCGATCCGCGGGTGCTCCGTGGGCCCGTCCCGGTCGTAGATCACCACCCCCATGGCGCGCTGGGAGGTGTCGTCCACCACGAGGAGCGCGTACCCGGGGCGAGTGGGAAACCCGGTGCCCTGGTAGCCCATCACCAGCTGTCCGCCCTCATAGCCGACGATCACCGAACCGGGCTCGACGCGATCGGCCAGTCGGGCGGGCAGGGTGCCGGGAAGCCCCACCGGCGCGTCCACGATCACGGCCCGCGGGTTGAGCAGCTGCTGCTGGATCAAGGTGGGACCGAAGGTCAGCGCCATCCCGCAGGCGGGACCGCGCGAGGCGTCGCCGGCGCACGCCGCGGCCAGCGCCCCCAGCCCCACCAGCACGGGCCGCCAGGGATTCCCCACCGGGAGAAGGGTCCGGGGCATGATCACAAAGTTAATAGATCCAGGTCAGGGTCACCGAGACCGTGCGCACCGGCGCCAGGGTTCGGGGCACCAGGGCGTAGATGTAGTTCAGGGCGTTGGCGAGCAGGAGATGGACCTGCAGCGGACCCCGCCGATAGCTCGCGCGCAGGTCGAAGACCTTGGCCGCCACCCGGGGATCGTCGGGGTAGACGTCGACCCGGTCGAGCCGGCTCATGTATCGGAAGTCGGCCCCCACACCGAACGGGGCGAGGTCGTAGTCGGCGCTCGCCGTGGCGAGATGGCGGGGACGGAACGCCAGCGGGCGCTCGGGCAGGGTGTCGCGGGCCAGCTCGCGGGCGTGGAGATAGGTGTAGGCCAGCGACCCGACCAGCCGCGAGGTCAGGGGCGACGCCGTGACCGCCAGGTCCAGTCCCGCCAGCCGGGCCCGCGCCAGGTTGCGGAACTGGATCTTCGGGACGCCGCTCTCGATCACGATGACGGGCTCGATCAGCCGGCGGGCGTCGGTCCAGAACAGGGCCACATCCATTCGGGCGCGGGGTGACAGGGCGCGCGCGTGCCCCAGCTCCCAGGTCCAGAACGTCTCGGGATCCAGATTCGGGTTCGGGATGACCTCGAAGCCCAGCGCCGTGGTGCGCACGAAGCGCTCCGCCAGGGAGGGAGCGCGGAAGCCGCGCCCCACCGAGGCGCGCCAGGCGCCGGACCGACCCGGCAACACGGCACCGATGCGCGGGCTGACCACCGCCGTCGCGCCCGCGCCGTCCACGACCAGAAAGTCGGTGCGCGCGCCCACGGTCAAGCGCGCCGCGCCCAGCGGCTGTTCGCTCTCGCCGTAGGCGGCGTACTCGCCCTGCGTGTGGGAGCCGAAGATGTTGCTCTCGACGTCGGCGCGCGCCGCCTCCGCGCCCACGGTGACGTGGCGCGTATTCGATGGGTGCGCCTCGAGGCGCGCCTCGGCACCCAGGCGATTGGCCACGGAGTGATCCACCGCGCTGGGGCGGTAGTCGTTGAAACGGGTTCGCACCCAGGAAGCCCGCGCCTGCCAGCGCACCCGGGCCGACGCCAGGCGGGCGAAGGTGGCCTCGAGGTAGCCCTTCCGCGACACCGTGTGTGCCCCCCGCTCCGTGGTGTCGACCTTGAACGGCTGGTACGCCTGGCCCCGGTCGTCACACTGGCCGCGGGTGCACCAGCTGAGCGGCACGGCATAGTCGTCCACCGCCCACGCCCCGGACACCCGGAGGTCGGACTCCGGGGAGAAGCGCCACTCCCCGCGGCCGGCGAGCTGCCAGTGTTCCCGGCCGTCCTGTTCCCGGTAGCCGTCCGAGCGGCGGGCGCCCCCCGCGAACCGCCCCCGAAAGGGGCCGTTTCCGTAGGACAGCGTGACGTCGGCGCCGCCGTGGAGCCCGGTCCGGTCGCGGAACGTCCACTCGGGGTGAGGGGGATCGGCGTAGGCGCCCGCCGTGGCCCGGACCCGTCCATGAACGCCGGGCGGTGTTTCCCGAGTGACGACGTGCACCACCCCGCCGAGCGCTGACGACCCGTAGAGGGACGAGCTCGCGCCCTTCACGATTTCCACGCGCTGCACCTGATCCACCGGAAGGATGTCCCAATTGATGCCGCCGCGGTCGCCCTGGTTGACGGGCACGCCGTCCACCAGCAGCAGGACCCGAGCGCCCAGGCCCTGCACGTACCCGGTGGACCCGCGGATGTTGATCTGGCCGTCCAGGAACTGGACGCCCGGCGCCCTGTCCACCGCTTCGGCCACCGTGTTCACGGCGCGGCCCGCGAGCTCGCGCTCCGAGATGACGGCGATGCTGGTCACTGCCGGTTCGTCCAGGCGGGCGGTCCGGGTGGTGGTGACGTCGATGGGCGCGAGGGGGAGCGGGGTCGGCGTCAGGACGAAATCCACGCGCGCCGAGTCGCCCCCCGCGACCTCGACGGCTCGCGACTCGGGCGCGTACCCGATGCGGGCGGCCCGCACGGTGACGCGGCCCGGCGGGACCCGGGCGATCCGGTAGGCGCCCCCTGCGTCCGTCTGCACCAGCAGGGCCGTGCCGGCCACGGCCACCCAGGCGTCGGGGAGCGGGGCGCCGGCGGGGTCTCGCACCGCCCCGTAGACCACCCCCTGCGCGGCCAGGGGGCCGGCCGCGAGACCCAGCCAGGCGAAGCCGGCGACGCTCCGTCTCACGGGGGTGGGAGGGGGGTTGGGAGCGGGGCACCCGGGAACCAGTCCGACACCCGACGCATGTTGGTGAAGTCCACCACGAAGTCGATCGAATCGGCGCTGGCGCCGACCGGAACACCCACCACCCCGGGCCGGGTGGTGTCCGTGGGGTCGCGGTAGAACCCCGCCTCGCGGAGCAGGGAATCGGCGGTCTCGACCGTCAGGGTGCCCGCCATCTTCCAGACGGCCAGCACCCACTCGTACCGGCCCGGTTCCAGGGGGAGGAGATAGAAGGCGATGCTATCGCCCAGCGGCAGCTGGGGGGGAATCGCGGGGCGGAACGTGAACAGGTCGTCCGGGCTCTGCGGAAACGACGGGTAGGCGACGACGTAGACGTCGTCGGTGTTGTCGGGTACGGAGCCCCGGAATCGGACGGTGCCGCAGATGCCGACGAAGCCGGGGGGACAGGCGCTGGGCTCGGGGGCCGGCTGAAGGCCGCCGTCGCAAGCCAGCAGGGCGGCGAGAAGGGGGAGCCACGGCGCGCCGCGCGTCATACCTGCAATCTGGGCTCGGCGGGCGGCGCGTCAACTTGACCCTGCTCTGGCCGCGGAATAACCTTGACAGTGCTATGCCGATTTACGAGTACCGCTGCACCAAGTGCGGGCACGAGTGGAGCCGCCAGGAGCTCTTGTCCGAGCATCGCGCCGAGCGGCCCGCGTGCCCCAAGTGCGGAGCCGAGGCCGAGCAACTCCTGTCGGCGTTCTTCGCCAAGACGGTCCGGAAGAGCTAGCGGGCCTCTTGTTCGAACGCCTGCGGGATGCCCTGCGCGCCGCGCTCGCCGCGGCCGTGCCGCCGGGGGATTTGCGTGACCTCGCGCGGCAGATGGCGGAGGCCGTGGTCGAGGCGAAGGTCGCGGTGCAGGAGCTCCGGGCGGCGCTGGGCGTGACCGAGGCGGAGCTGGCGGCCGAGCGGCAGCGCCTGGCCGACGCCGAGCGGCGCGGGCGGCTGGCCGCCGAGATCCAGGATCAGGAGACGGTCGCCGTGGCCGATCGGTTCGCGGCGAAGCATCGGGAGCGGGTCGCCGTGCTCGAGCGAAAGGCGGCGGCCCAGCGCGACGAACTGGCGCTGGCCGAGCGCGACCTGGCGGAAATGCAGGCCCAGCTCAAGGTCGCCCAGCGGGACCGGCCGGCCCGAGAGGCGGAGCGGGGCACGGAACGGGCGTGGCGGGATCTCCAGGCGGCGGGCGGGGTGCGGCCCGACGTCGATCTCCAGTACGACCTCCTCAAAGCCGACATGGATCGCAAGGCTCGCGAGGCCGCGGCCGAGCAGCAGCTGCAAGAACTCAAGAAGCGGATGGGAAAAGAATAGGGCGAGCCATCGGCCATCAGCCGTCAGACGTCAGCGTGAAGGGGCTTCGCTGATGGCTGACGGCTGAATGCTGACGGCGTTCTGCCGGAGGCCGACCATGGACATCAAGCGCGACCGCATGGTGTTTCTGGGCTACGGAAAGTACTGGCGCTCGGACCGCATCGTCGGGCTGATGCCCATCGAGGAGGAGCGGGGGCCGGGCCGGCGGACCAACGTGTTCGTCGAGGGCCGGGCCGAGCCGATCGTGGCCTCGCGGACCGAACAGAGCATTCTCGCGGACATGGGCGCGACCGACGAGGGGTACCAGATCCAGGCCCTGCGGGACGCCACCGGGGAATTGCTCGAGGCGTTCCACGAGTTCTCGCCGGTGCTCCGGCGGGCGCTCCTGCACGAACACCATTTCGACGTGGAGAAGTGGGAGCAGCGGCTGGGGCAGCTGCTGCGCCCGTCGCCTGCGGTCGAGGCTGCGGGGCAGAACGACCTCTTCGACTGAAAGGTGGCCCATGACGGCGCACCCCACGGCGGCAACGGGCGGGCTGTCCGACACGGCGGGCTGGGCGGGGCATCCGCGCGGCCTGTCCACCCTCTTCTTCACGGAGATGTGGGAGCGTTTCAGCTACTACGGGATGCGGGCCTTCCTGATCCTCTACATGACCGCCCCGGTGGCGGCCGGCGGCCTGGGCTTCGACCGGCCGCAGGCGGGCTCGATCTATGGAACCTATACCGGCAGCGTCTGGCTCACTCCGATCGTCGGCGGGCTCATCGCGGATCGCTGGCTGGGGGCCTACCGCAGCGTGTTGGTCGGGGGAATCATCATCGCCCTGGGCCACTTCACGCTGGCCTTCCGTGAACTCCCGTTTTTCTACGCGGGCCTCACGCTCATCGTGATCGGGACCGGCCTGCTCAAGCCCAATGCCACGACGCTGCTGGGCATGCTCTACGACGAGCAGGACGCCCGGCGCGACGCCGGGTTCTCCCTGTTCTACATGGG
>DATLXT010000296.1:0-10547 GCA_035575475.1 Gemmatimonadales bacterium
GCGGCGCCGCCTGACCTATGCCCTGACGGTCTTCCCCGCCGGGGCGGGCACGCTCACATTGATCCCGAACGACACGGCCCGGACCGACGCCAACGGCATCGCCGTGGTGCAGGTCCGGTTGGACGGCGGGGGGTCGCCCGATTCGGTGCGGGTCGCGGCCCACGCCGCCCACCGCGACGGCGCGCCGGTGCCCGGGTCCCCTGTCACCTTCGTCGTGGAGTTCCGCCCATGAAGACGGGTACCCTGACGCAGCTGTTCTTCGAGGCGGTGGAACGGTACGCGGCCCAGAATCATCCGGGCGCCTTCCGGCATAAGGTCGGCGGGCGCTGGGTCACGCTCACGCATCGCGAGGTGGAGGAGCGGGTACGGGCGATCGCCCTCGGTCTCCGGGACCTCGGCGTCGGGCCCGGCGACCGGGTGGCGCTGCTCTCGGAGAACCGGCCCGAATGGGCCCTGACGGACTACGCCTGCCTCTGTGCGCGGGCGGCCGACGTTCCCATCTATCCCACGCTGCCGGCCAAGCAGGTCGAATACATCCTGCGCGACTCCGGCGCGGTGGCGGTCTTCTGCTCCAGCGCGGAACAGCTCGCCAAGGTGCTCGAGGTGCGGGCCGGCCTCCCCGCCCTGAAATACGTGATCGTGTTCGATCCGGGCGCGGCGCGGCCGGGGGTGTCGAGCCTGGCGGACCTCGAGGCCACAGGCCGCGATGCCGCGACCCGGTACCCCCGCTTCAAGGACGAGGCGCTCGAGGTGAAACCGGAGCAGCTCGCGACCATCATCTACACCTCGGGGACTACGGGGGACCCCAAGGGCGTGATGCTGTCGCACTACAACCTGTGGTCCAACGTAGACGCCGCCCTCCAGGTCATGCCCATCACGGACCGGGACGAGTGCCTCTCCATGCTTCCGCTGTCGCACGTGTACGAGCGGATGGTGGACTACGCGCTGTTCCGCGCCGGCGTGGTGATCAATTACGCCGAGTCGTTCGACAAGGTGGCGCAGAACCTCCAGGAGGTTCGGCCCACCGTCGTGCTGTCGGTGCCGCGCCTCTACGAAAAGGTGTACGCCCGGGTGCTGGAGAACGCGCTCTCGGGAAGCGCGGTGAAGAAACGGATCTTCTTCTGGGCCAAGCGGGTGGGGGAGGAGTGGGCGACCCACAAGCTGGCGGGCGTCCCGGTTCCGGCCGGCCTCGCCGTGAAGAAAGCCGTGGCCGACAAGCTGGTGTTCGCCAAGCTCAAGCAGCGAACCGGGGGCCGGGTGAAGTTCTTCATTTCGGGCGGGGCGCCGCTAGGGGCCGACATCGCGAAGTTCTTCTACGGGGCGGGCCTGCCCATCGCCGAGGGGTACGGCCTCACCGAGACCTCGCCGGTCCTCACCCTCAACCCGCTGGAGCGGATCAAGGTCGGCACCGTGGGGAAGCCGATCCCCGGCGTGCAGATCAAGATCGCGCCCGACGGCGAGATTCTGGCCAAAGGCCCGGGGATCATGCAGGGCTACTACAACAAGCCCGAGGCCACTCGCGAGGCCATTGACGCGGACGGCTGGTTCCACACCGGGGACATCGGGGAGCTCGACGCCGACGGGTATCTCAAGATCACCGATCGGAAGAAAGACCTCATCGTCACGGCCGCGGGCAAGAACATCGCGCCCCAGCCTATCGAGAACCGGGTGAAGTCCAACAAGTTCGTCTCGAACGCGGTGATGCTGGGCGACAAGCGGAAGTTCCCGATCATGCTGGTGGTGCCGAACTTCGAGAACCTGGAACGGTGGGCTCGGGAGCGGGGCCTGGCGTACCGATCCCGGGCCGAGCTGATCGCGCTCCCCGACGTCCAGGCCAAGGTGGAGCGCGAAGTGATGGGCGAGTGCCGCGACCTCGCCAAATTCGAGATGCCGAAGAAGGTGATCCTGCTCGAGCAGGACTTCACCATCGAGAGCGGGGAGCTGACCCCCACGCTGAAGGTGAAGCGCCGCGTGGTGGAGCAGCGCTACCAGGACCTGATCAACCGGGCCTACGCGGAGGCGGACGCGCTGGCGGCGCAGATCGAGGGCTGACCGGCTAGCGCTTCTCGCCGACGAACAACCCCTCCCCACTCGCCAGCCCGACGATCCCCGGCGGGGGCGTCACCGCGTCGCTCTCCACCACCCAGCGGCGGCCGCGCAGCAGCACGCGATGCGCCTCGGCGAGCCACGGCTCGCCGGCCGCCCCGCGCCCCACCACCACGCCCCGGGCCACGGCGTCCCGCAACGGGATCACGCCCGTCGCGGAGACCAGGCTCAGGACCGGCAGCTCCTCCAGGTCCCGGGGCGGATTGATGCCCACGAAGTGCACCCCCCCCATGAGGCCCGCCAGCCCCTCGGCGTAGCGCGCCGCGGTTCCCACCAGCGCGACAATCCCGCCGGGCCCCGAGAGATCGAGGAGGGCCTGGAGGGTTTGGGGATAGTCGGGGTGCGGGGCGGGGGATGCGGGATGCGGGGGAGTTCGGGCGGTGGGCGCATCCGGCCTCCCCCACCCTGCAAAGTCCACCACGCCCTCGCGAATGGGATACTCCTTGCGGCACACGGGACATCCCACCACGCCCTTCCGGACCATGCGCCCCAGCATCTCGGCAGTCGAGAGCACCAGGTGCTCCTGGGCGTGGGGCTCGGGGCATCGGAGCATCTCGGTGAGTTCGATGTGCACGGGCGGAGACCCGACCTCAGCGGGCCGCGGGCATGAGGCGGATTTCCGTGACCTCGACCCGGGCCGGTTGGGTGACCGCGAAGAGCACGGCCGCCGCCACGTCTTCCGGGCGCATCATGTCTCGGCGTGGGGTGAAGCCGGGCCGGGTGTCGGGATCCACCGGATCCCAGAGCGGCGTGTCCACGGGACCGGGCGAGACCAGCGTGGCCCGCACCCCGGTGCCGGCGAGCTCCGCTCGCAGGACCTCGTGCAGGCCGCGCAGGCCGAACTTCGCCGCCGTGTACGCCCCCGACCCGGCGTAGGCGACCCGGTCGGACACCGAGCCGATGGACACCACGTGCCCCCGGCCCCGCTCGATCATCCCCGGCACCATGCTGCGCACCACGAGAAACGGCCCCGTGAGGTTCACGGCCAGCCCCTCACGGAACTCCTCGGGCGTGGTCTCCACCAGCGGCTTGACGAAGAAGGTGCCCGCGTTGTTCACGACCACATCCGGGACGCCGAAGGCCGCGAGGATCCGGGCCGCGGCGCGTTCGACCGACGCCGGGTCGCCCAGGTCGCAGCGCAGGGTGGTATCGGAATCGCCGCCCCCGTCGGGGAGGGACCGCGCGAGGCGCACCACCCGGGCCCCCGCCCCCCGCAGAGCCTGCGCCACCGCGAGGCCGATGCCGCGCGAGGCCCCCGTCACCACGGCCAGGGCGCCGGTGAGCGGCCCTCCGGTCACTCCAGCCACCGCCCCCCGTGCACCAGCCGCAGGAATTCGTCCCGGGTCTTGGCGTCGTCGCGAAACGCGCCGCGCAGGGCGCTGGTGACCGTCTTGGAGTTCTGCTTCTCCACCCCGCGCATCATCATGCAGAGATGGTAGGCTTCGACGACCACGCCCACCCCGTAGGGGTTGAGCACCCGGCAGAGGGCGTCGGCGATCTGGTCGGTCAGGCGCTCCTGCACCTGGAGCCGGCGCGCGAACACCTCGACCACCCGCGGGATCTTGGAGAGCCCGACGATGCGGCCGTTGGGCAGGTAGGCCACGTGGCACTTGCCGAAGAAGGGAAGCAGGTGGTGCTCGCACAGCGAATAGATCTCGATGTCGCGCACGCAGATCATGCTCTCGTGCTTCTCTTCGAACAGCGCGTCGCCGATCACGTCTTCGACCGAGATCCCGTAGCCGCGCGTGAGCCATCGCAGCGAGGCCTCCACCCGCGCGGGCGTGGCCCGCAGTCCTTCGCGGTCGGGATCCTCGCCCAGGCGGGCGAGCAGGTCCCGCACCAGCACCTCGAACGCCCGCGACTCGGGCGCGGCGGCCGGTCGGGCCCCTTGCGAAGGGTCGTGCGCCATGAGTTCAGCTCCCGGTGTAGTCCACGTAGTTCCGTTCGGTCTCCCAGAGGCGGACCCGCACCAATCGCGCCGGCCGCACCGCGGGCTCCAGCACCCGCCAGCACACCACCGCGATGTTCTCGGCGGACGGGATCAGGTCGCGGAACCAGGGAACGTCGAGGTTGAGGTTCTTGTGGTCCAGGTGCTGGACCAGGCACTCGGTCACGATCGCCTTCAGCCGGGCGATGTCCAGCACGTAGCCGGTGTCGGGGTCGATCTCGCCCTCCACCGACACCTCGAGCGTGTAGTTGTGCCCGTGGAAGTTGGGGTTGTTGCAGACGCCGAACACCCGCGCGTTCTCCGCGTCCGACCAGCGCGGGTTGTAGAGTCGGTGCGCGGCGTTGAAGTGCACGCGACGCGTGACCGTGCAACGAGGCATCGCTTGTTGAACCTCCGCAGGGAAACTATCTTGCCCGCCCGTGCGACTCCTCAAGATAGTCGCTTCCCTGTCGGCCGCGGGAGGCAAAGCTCTCTCGGCGCTGTGGACCTTCCCGAGCATCCTCCTTTCCGCCTTCCTCGTGGCCTGGGGCGCGGAAGCCGCGCAGTTCCTCGTCTCTCAGGGTCTGGCGCTGGCGCTGCTCGCCTGGCTCCAGACCCTGCCCGAGTTCGCGGTGGAGGCGGTCATCGCCTGGGAGGCCGGCCGCGATCCCGACCGGAGTCACCTCGCCATCGCGAACCTCACCGGCGCCATCCGGCTGCTCCTGGGGCTGGGCTGGCCCATGATCTATTTCGTGTTCGCCCTGAGCGGCCGCCGCACCCCCGGGCGCCGGCTCCCGGCCATCCGGCTCCATCCCGAGCACGCGGTGGAGGTGGTCGGCCTCCTGCCGCCGCTGCTCTACTTCATCGTGATCCTGGTGAAACACAGCATCAGCTGGGTGGACGCGGTGGTCCTGATCGGACTCTACCTAGCCTACCTCTGGGTGCTGTTCCGCAACCCGCCGCAGGATCTGGAGCAGCTGGCCGATGCCCCGGCGGTGCCCCGCTGGGCGGTGCGCCTGCGCGGGTGGCGGCGCCGGGCCGCCATCGGGGCGCTGTTCGGCGGCGGCGGCCTGCTGCTCTACGTCACGGCGCACCCGTTTCTCGAGTCCATGCTGGCCCTGGCCGCGTTGCTCGGCGTGAGCCAGTTCGTGCTGGTGCAGTGGGTGGCCCCGTTCCTGTCCGAGTTTCCGGAGAAGCTTTCGGCCTTCTATTGGGCGCGCCGGGTGACCCACGCCCCCATGGCGCTCATGAACATGGTCTCCAGCAACATCAACCAGTGGACCATCCTGGCGGCCATGATCCCGCTGGTCTACGGATACTCGCACCACGTGCATCACGGCAGCTGGGCCTCGTTCCCCTTCGACGCCGAGCAGCGGCTCGAGCTGCTGCTCACCCTGCTCCAGACGGCCCTCGGGGCCGTGCTCCTGGCGAACCTCGAGTTCGATTGGCTCGACGCCACCGCCCTCTTCATCCTGTGGCTGGCCCAGTTCCTGGTGCCGCATTGGCGCGAGGAGGTCGCGGTCGCCTATGCCGTGTGGATCGCGGTACTGGTGGTGGGCTTTGTGATTCGGGCGAAGCCCCTGCTGGTGCCGAAACATTTCTGGGACATCATGAGGAAGACGTAAAACGATCGGCCGGCTACCGGTGTAATCCGGGCCGACCGATCGAACGACAGGAGCGAAGAGGATTATTGAAGCCCGAGACGAATGATTGGTCCCTCACCACAACGTCTGCCGTCCCCCGAACGGGGGCATGACATCGGCCGCAGTATCCGGGACCACGTTCGAGCTTGTTGGCTCAATAATTAAACTCCTCGCTCCTGGCTATTACATTGACACGGTCGCCGAGAGCCGTCAAGCAACGACCGGGCAGGAGATCGTCCCGTCGCCCAGCGCCCCCTTGACAAACGAGGCCTCATGAATCTCACCCTCCTCGCCGCCCTGGCGTCGCTGGCCCTCTGGGTCGTGCTGGCGTTCGTTGCGGCTCTGCCACACGGATGGGTGCATCTCTTCTACGCGGCCGGCATGATCCTGCTCGCGCGACGGGTACTCGTCGGGGCGAGCGGGTTTCGGTCGTAGGGCCGTATGGCCGGTAGGGCAGCGGAAGCGCCCGGCCATACGGCTCCTACGGCCCCGCGCTACAACGTCGACTTGTAGAGCAGGCGGTTCGGCGTGCCGCTCACGTTGCCCTGGATCACGCCCGTCGTGGCGTTGGTGTTGATCCAGCTCGTGATGGTGGACTGGGAGGCGTCGCCGAAGTTGCTCTTGTACAGCACGGCGACGCCGGCCACGTGGGGCGAGGCCATCGAGGTCCCGCTGATGGTGTTGGTACCGCCGTTGAGCCAGCTGGACTTGATGGCGGAGCCGGGCGCGTAGCCGTCCACGCAGGTGCCCCAGTTCGAGTAGGAGGCCTTGGAATCGGATCTGGTGGACGCCGCCGCGGTGTACACGGCGCTGGCGCTGGCGGGCGAGTAATTGCAGGCGTCGGCGTTGGAGTTGCCGGCCGCCACGGCCACGAAGACACCGGCGTTGGCGAGGTTGGTGACCGCCGTGTTGAGGGAAGAGGAGAAGCCCCCGCCCAGCGAGAGATTGGCCACCGCGGGCTTGAGGTGGTTCTGGCGCACCCAGTCCACCCCGGCGATGATGCCCGAGATGGTCCCCGACCCGCTGCAGTTCAGCACCCGCACCCCGCGCAGATAGGCCTGCTTGGCGACGCCCCAGGTGGCGGCCCCCACCGTACCGGCCACGTGGGTGCCGTGCCCGTTGCAGTCTTGCCCGTTGCCGCCGAACACGTCGTACACGTTGCTCGCCCGGCCGCCGAACTGGCTGTGCGCGGTGTAGATCCCGGTGTCGATGATGTAGGCCCGCACGCCGGAGCCGGTGCGGGTATAGGTGTACGAACCCGAGAGCGGGAGCGACCGTTCGTCGATCCGGTCCAGGCCCCAGGGATCGCCGTTCGCATCCATGGACTGGGTGGCGTCCAGGGTGACGCGCCGGTCCGCCTCGAGATACGCCACCTCCGGATGCCGGAGCAGGGCCGTCACCGCGGCCTCGGGGAGCCGGGCCGCGAAGCCGCGCAGCGCGCTGGCATAGCGGAACAGCACGGCGCCCCCGTGCGTTTGCACCAGCCGATCGGCGAGCGCGGCGGGGTCGGCCACGGCGTCTCGGAAGACCACGATGTACTGCCCGGGGATCACCTCGGGATCCGCGGCGCCTCGAATCGCGGCGGCAAGCGGGGCGTCCGGCCCTGGGGTTGCGGGCGCCGACGCATCCCGGCACCCGGAAAGGGCGAACGCGACGGCCAAGAACGCTGCGCCTCGGTACCACGCCATAACAGAACCTCCTGGGAGAAGTGTGGTCCCGCCGCGAGCCCCGGCCCCCGGGCCGCTCGCCCGTCCCGCGGCGCGCCGAGAATATGGTGCACAGTGAAACGGCAGCAAGGCGGGGTGATCACCCCAGCAACACCAGCACCCCGATACCCCAGGCCAGGGTCAGCAGCGTCACCGGGACGCCCGCGCGGGCGTATTCCCAGAAGCCGATCCGCACTCCCCGCGCTTCGGCCCGCTCGGCCACGATGAGATTCGCCATGGAGCCGATGAGAAGCAGGTTCCCGGCGAAGGTGGAACTCATCGCCACCACCCGCCACATGAGATCAGGGTCGGGAAGCTCCGGAACCACGTTCCGCCACAGCATCACCGCCGGCACGTTCGAGATGAGATTGGACAGGGCGAGCATCACCCCGCTCACCACCGTCGCGGCCAGGAGGGGCGATCCCTGGCGGGCCAGGGCCAGGGCTCGGGTATCGAGCCACTCGACGGCGCCGGTCCGCTCGAGCCCCCGCATGACCACGAAGAGTGCGGCGAAGAAGAGCAGCAGGGCCCACTCCACCCGCTCGATGGCGTAGGCCGGGTCGCGATAGGCGATGGCGACCATGATCGCTCCGCAGGCGATCGCCACGAGGGGCAGCGAGCCCCCCGCGAGCCACGCGGCCACGGCCCCGCCGAAGACCACGAGGCCTTTGATCACCAGAGGCCGGTCCAGCGCCACCGGAACGCTGTCCAGCCGCACCCCAAACGGCGCCCGCAGGTCCGGTGCGAAGGCCCAGCGCAGGTAGCCGTAGGTGATCGCCAGCCCCCCGAGCGCCACGGGGAGCATCCCGACCAGGAATCCCCCGAACGTCGCGCCGCTCCAGATCCCGACGAGCATGTTCTGGGGGTTGCCGGTGACCGAGAGTACGGACCCCACATTCGATCCCATGACCAACCCCAGGAGGTACGGGGTGGGCCGCACGCGGAGCGGTGTCAGGGCGGCGAGGAGCACCGGCGTTGCCATGAGGCACACCGTGTCGTTCACGAAGAACGCCGACAGGGCGCCCCCGCCCACCACGACACCCAGCAGGAGCCGTGGCGGCGTGCGCGCCCGGCGCAACAGCCCTTGCGCCGCCCACTCGAAGAAGCCGCCCACCTCGAGGTAGCCCACGATCAGCATCAGCCCGAGCAGAAACACCAGGACATCGAAGTCCACGGCGGTGTACGCCTGGTCGAGCGTCAAGACCCCGAACACCACCATCGCCACCGCACCGAGGAGACTGGCGGCGGGGCGGTTCAGGTGGACGAAGGGGAGACGCTGTACGGCGATCAGCACGTAGGTCGCCGCGAAGATGACGAGCCCGGTCGTCATCGGCGGGGGACTAGATCTCCCAGTTGGAGAACAGCACGCCCTGCGGGGGGTGGGGCTCCGGATAGCCGTCGTAGGTCATCCGCAGGTCGGTCCACCGCACCCGGTACCCGCGCGCCACCAGTCGGCGGAAGGCTTCCGCGTAGCGCGTCTGACAGCGCACGGCCACGCGGTGGACACCGATCCGGGCCGCCGCCGCCTCGGCGGCGGCGATGGCGGCCTCGAACGCCCGGTCGCTGCGGGCGGCGAGCTTCAGGATCCGGATCTCGTCTCCCGATCGCGCGTCGGCCAGCGGGGCCGAATGCCACAGCACCGCCGCCTCCAGCCGGTCGCCCTTCTCCACGAGAGACGTGTCGCCGAGCCCCAGCTCGGCGGTCAGCAGGATCTCGCGGGTGTAGTCCACGCCCGGGGCCAGTTCGGCCACCAGGGCGCGGGCCGCCTCGAGGGTGGCATCCTGGGCCGCGCCCCGCCGCCCCGACAGGAGCACCGGCGGCGGATGACCCCGGGGGCGAATGTCGTTGGTGAGGGTCAGGGTGAGATGGCCCGGGGTGAAGCCGAGCCGGGCGTAGAAGCCGATGTTCTCGACCGTCCGCGGCATGGTTTCGAGCCCCAGCGTCGCGACCCCCTGCGCCGCCAGCCACTCGGTCGCCGCCCGGACCACGATCTTGCCGAGCCCGGCGCCCTGGCGGTCAGGCCGCACCGCGAGCGGCCCCATCCAGCCTTCGGCACCGGAGCGGTGCGCCACGTTGAACGCGACCAGCTCGCCCGCGTCGTCGCGCCAGACCAGCGCCCCGGCTCCCGCGCCCAGGAGCGCGTAGCGCCACACCGCCGGGTTGAGCTGGGGAACCCGCACGCCCACCAGCCCGTCGCGCCGGTAGCGGTCGGTGAAGGCGTCGGTGAACACCCGGTTCAGAGCCGGGATGTCCCGCTCGTCGGCGCGGGCCGGCCCGTGGACCTGGCCCTCAGGCAGCCACGCCCGCATCCACGCTCCCCAGGGTGGCGGTCTCGTCACGCACCACGCTCGCGCCCAGCGCCGGGTCGTACTCCACCCGGATCACCCGATCCAGCCCCTCGCGCACCTGCTCGATGTGCGTGATCAGGATCACTTGCGGGAACCGGTCGCCCAGCCGCCGCAAGAGGCGGAGGACGTTGTGCCGCCGCTCCTCGTCCAGCGCCCCGAAGATCTCATCCAGCACCAGGAGCGACAGGGGCTGGCCGGCGCGTTCGGCGATCAGTTGCGAGATCGCGAGCCGCAGCACCAGGTTGGCGAGGTCTTCTTCGCCCCCCGACACCACCGGCTTGGGCACGCCGTCGTCGAGCACCGTGACGTTGTAGTCCTCGTCCAGGTCCACCTCGTCGTAGCGACCCTCGGTGAGGTCGGCCAGAAAGGCGGACGCCAGCTCGGCGATATCCGGTCGCATGGCGGCGTTGAGTTCGGCCCGCAGGTCGGAGAAGGCGCGGTCCAGCTCGTGGTGCAGGCGCTGGCGCAGGCGCAACTCGGCGATCTCCCGCTCCCGCGCCGCCCGTTCGCGCTCCCGCGCTTCGGCCTGCTGGAGCGCCTCCTCGGCCCGGAGCAGCTCCCCGCGGGCCTCGACCACCGCCAGTTCCGCCGCCCGCAGCGCCCCCAGGGCGCGGTCGTGCCGCTCCCGCGCCGCCGCGAACTCCCGCTCCGAGAACCCCTCGGCCGCGATCGCGGCATGCAGGTCGCGGACCCGCTCCTCCCGGATCGACAGCGTGCGCTCGGCCACCTCGGCGTCCCTGACCAGGGGCTCGGCTCGGGCCGCCCGCGCGGCCAGCGCCGCCGCCTCCAGCGCCACCGGCTCCAGCCTGGCGAGCTC
>DATLXT010000297.1:0-6039 GCA_035575475.1 Gemmatimonadales bacterium
AGGCCCTGGTGGTGCGCAGCGAGACTCGGGTCACGGCGGATCTCATGGGTCGCGCGCCCCGGCTCCGGGTCATCGCCCGCGCCGGAACCGGGGTGGACACGATCGACGTCCACGCGGCCACCCGCCGGGGCATCGCCGTCATGAACGCCCCGGGCGCCAACACCGTCAGCGCGGCGGAGCACGCCCTCGGCCTGCTGCTCGCCTTGGTCCGTCACATCCCCTGGGCGGCCGAGGCCATGCGGCGCGGCGAATGGGATCGCAAGCGCTTCGAGGGGACCGAGCTGCGGGGAAAGACCATCGGGGTCGTGGGCCTGGGGCGCATCGGCGGGCACGTCGCTCAGATCGCCCGCGCCTTCGGGATGACCGTGGTGGCCCATGACCCCTTCGTCACGACCGACCGCGCCGTCGAACTCGGGGTCAAGTTGGTTCCGCTCGAGCAGCTGTTGCGGACGGCGGACGTGGTCACCCTCCATCTGGCGCTCACCGATCAGACCCGGCACCTGATCAACGCCGAGCGCCTGCGGCTGATGAAGCCCACGGCGGTGTTGATCAACACGGCGCGGGGTGAGCTGGTGGATGAGCTGGCCCTGGCCGAGGCTTTGCGCGAACAGCGCATCGCCGGCGCCGCCATCGACGTCTTCGGGATCGAGCCTCTACCCGGGGACTCGCCCCTCCGCACACTCGACCGCGTCATCCTGACGCCGCATCTCGCCGCCTCCACCGCCGAAGCCCAGGAACGCGTCGCGGTCGAGATCTGCACCGCCGTCCGCGATGCCCTCCTCGAAGACGACCTGTCATCGGCCGTCAACATCCCGGGGATCACCGGCGACCAGCTCCGGCGCCACCGCACCCTCCTGGCTCTGGCGCGCCGCCTGGGCCGGCTGGCAGGGGCGCTGGTGGACGGACCCGTCACCGGCGTGGAGGTGGCCTACGGCGGCCGCGACGAGAGCGCGCCGCGGCCGGTTCAGCTCGCGGCGCTCGAAGGCCTCCTCGCCGTGGGCGCGGATCAGCCGGTGAGCCTGGTCAACGCGCAGATGATCGCCGAGGAGCGCGGCATCCGGGTGGCCCGCCGGACCGGAGGGCCGGAGGGCGGCTTCGAGACCACCGTGGCCGTGGCCGTCGAGGCCGGTCCGGGCCGCGCCCGGGTGGTGGGCGCGCTCGCCGGAAACGGCGACGGGCGGGTGGTGGGCATCGACGAACACTCGGTGGACATCGCCCCGACGGGGTGGATGCTGGTGGTGCGGAACCGCGACGTCCCGGGCGTGATCGGCCGGGTGGGGACGGTGCTGGGCCGGGCCGGGGTCAACATCGGGAGCTACCACCAGGCGCGGCGGGTAGTGGGCGACGAGGAAGCCCTGGCCGCCATCACCGTGGACCAGCCCCTCACCGACGGCGTGCTCGAAGAGCTGCGGCGGCTCCCCGACGTCCGCGAGGTGCGGCTCGCCAGCTTCGGCGACTGACGGGCGTCAGGGCCGGACGATCACGACCTTGATGTCGGTTCCCAGATCCGCTCCCGCGCTCACGTAGCCCACCGCGTTGGTGTTCGCCCGGAGGAAGGCGAGGACTTCCCGGTCCGACGGGACTTCGGGCGGCGGATGGCCGCGGCGCAGATAGATCTGCTGGCGCCAGTAGCTGATGACGGCGGCCACCGACCGCCGGTGCACGTCGCGGGTGAAGCTCTGGCGCACCGGGGAGGTCGGCGGCAGATCCACCGGGAGGACCGGCCGCCCGTCGGGCCAGGCCCGCCGGCGTCGCAGGAAGAGCTGGGAGACTTGGTCTCGGGCGAGCTCGGAGACCGGGTTCGAGACGTGCACCACCACGCGGTAGGGGACGGACTGGTCGCCGCGTCGGGCGGCGGGCCACACCAGGAGCCCGGCGGCGCAGGCGGCGAGGACGGCGGGCCGCATCAATCGGCGGCTTGGCGCTCGGGGGCGGTGGGCCCGGCCTCGTCGGCCAGCAGGCGGAACGACTGGATGGCGCCGGTGAGGCGGTCGGCCGCCTCGGCGAGCTGGTTGGCCGAGGCGGCGATTTCCTGGGTGGAGGCGCTCTGTTCTTCGCTCGAGGCGGCGATTTCCTCGGCGGCGGCGAGCAGGCTCTCGGTACCCTGGGAGACCGATCCCAGCCGGGCCGCGATCTCTTCCACCAGCCGGCGCACGTCCGCCGCCGAGCGCGCGATCTCCCGACTCCAGGCGTCGTTGGCATCCGCTTCCGCGGTGACGGTCGCCAGCCCCTGGGCCGCGGCCTGCCCCGCCTCCCGGGCCGCCTGGCCGCCGCGGGCCAGCCGGGTGAGCCGTTCCCGGGTCGCCTGCACCCGAGCCAGCACGTCCCGGACGATGTCCGTGGTCTCTCCCGCGGCGGCCGCGGCCTGCGAGGCGAGCTTGCGGACCTCGTCCGCCACCACCGCGAACCCACGCCCCTGCGGGCCCGCCCGAGCGGCTTCGATGGCGGCGTTCAACGCCAGCATGTTGGTCTGGGTGGCGACCGCCTTGGCCTGGGTCACGAACTTCTGAATCTCCCCCGACGCCTGGGCCAGCGCCTCGGCCTCGGCGGCCCCGCGGTCCACTTCCTCGGCCAGCTGCGCCAACTGGGCGGTGCTCTGGTCCAGCAGTTCCCGGTGCTGGCGCGCCAGGGCCGAGAGCGCCGTGTTCCGCCTCGCCGCTTCGTCCGCCCCGCTGGCCAGGATGGTGGCGATCTGGAGAATCCGTCCCGCGTCGTCGGCGGCGGCCCGCACCAGCTGAGCCTGCTCGCCAGCCCGCCGGGCCAGATCCTGGCAGGTCGCCGTCATCTCCTCCGTCGAGGCGGTCATCTCCTGGGTAGAGGCCGAGATCTGCGACGCCATCGCCGCGGCCTCATCGGCCGCACCCCGGATGGCGCTCACCAGGCGGCGGAGCGCCACCACCATCGAGTGCACGGACGAGAGCAGCTCGCCCACCTCGGCCGTCTGGCCCCGTTCGGCCGCGACCGTCACGGAGAGGTCTCCGCTCGCCACCCGGCTGGCGATGCGGCCGGCCGCGCGCACCGGCTCGGTAATCTTGCGGTGCAGCAGGTGCGCCAGGCCCCCGACCAGGCCGAGCCCACCCACCAGGAGAACGGTGGCGCCCAGCACGATGCTCCGAACCGTCTCGTGCGCCGCCCGGTACGCCGTGGCCGTCGGCTGGCGGAAGATGATCCACCACTCCCCATTGTTGGTGGGGGCGGTCACCACCAGCTCGGGTCCGGCCGGGCTCGGGATCACGGCGCTGGCGGGCTCGGGCCCGAGGGGGACGGCCTCCCGGTCGGGGAGGGGGCGGAGCACGCCGCTCGGGTCCGCCGCCACCAGCTGGATGCCCCGGCGGTCCACCACCTGCAGGTAGGCCCCGCCCGCGAGCTCCGCCGCGCGCAGGAGCTCGCCCAGACGGTTGAGCGCGAAGACGGCCTTGAGGACCCCGATCGGCGAGCCCGCGCCGGGGGCCTGGACGGCGACGTCGAACTCCAGCGAGGCGGACGCGGCCGAGGAGTCGTAGCGGGCCTCCCCCTCGAAGACCCCGTCGGCGATCGTGCGCTGCCACCATTCCTCGTCACGCTGCACGAAGTCGGATGGGACGCCGGAGGCCACCACCGTCAGACCCCGCCGCTCGGTGACGATGATCTCGGCGAAGTCGGACACCTCGGTGAAGGCGTGCAGGTAGTCGCGGAAGCCGGGGTCGGGGTCGAGCTGGCGGGTGCGGGCGAACATCCGCTCGAGCGCCGGAATGTCGAGCCCGTCGAGCCCGCGGCGAACCACGTCCGCGTTGGCCTGGCGGACCAGCTGAACCAGTTGCGGTTGGTTGGAGAGCGACAGGACCTCGCGCCGCCGCTCGTCCAGGTACTGGCCCACGGTCGCCGCGACCTGGCGGGCCACGTCGCGCCCCCGTTCGTTGGCCTGGCCCTCGAGCACGCGCCGCGCCCGGCCGGCCGTGAAACTCGCGAGCGCCAGCACGAAGAGCACGGCGAGGGCGGCGCCGGTGGCGAGAAAGCGCTGGCGGAGCTGCCGGGCGTTGCTGGGCATGAACGGCGGCGGTGGGCTAAGCTAGCCCGGGTTTCACGGGCGGGCAAGCCCGTTACATTTCAGGGACTTATGACGACGCGCGCGTTCCCCGGGTACGATCCCGAGGTGGTGGAGAGGAAGTGGCAGGCCCGCTGGGCCGAGCGGGGCACCAACGAGCCCGACCTGGATCACCCCGCCCGCCCGTTCTACAACCTCATGATGTTCCCCTACCCGTCGGCCGAGGGGCTCCATGTGGGGAACATGTTCGCCTTCACCGGGGCGGACATCTACGGGCGGTTCAAGCGGCTCCAGGGGTTCGACGTGTTCGAGCCCATCGGATTCGACGCGTTCGGGATTCATTCCGAGAACTACGCCCTGTCGGTGGGCGCCAATCCGGCGACCTTGATCCCGCGCAACATCGAGACCTTCCGCCGGCAGCTCAAGCGCTTCGGCGGAATGTTCGACTGGCGGCACGAGCTGTCCACTACGGACCCGCGGTACTACAAGTGGACCCAGTGGATCTTTCTCCAGCTCTTCAAGGCGGGGCTGGCCTACCGGAAGAAGGCGGCGGTCAACTGGTGCCCCGCGTGCAAGACGGTGCTGGCCAACGAGCAGGTCATCGGGGGATACTGCGAGCGGCACCCCGACACCAAAGTCGAGCAGCGGTTCCTCGAGCAGTGGTTCTTCGCCATCACCAAGTACGCCGAGCGGTTGCTGGCCAACCTGGAGACCCTCGACTGGTCGTCGAGCACGGTCACCCTCCAGCGCAACTGGATCGGGAGGAGCGAAGGCGCTGAGCTGGTGTTCGAGACGCCGGGCGGGCACCGCATCCCCGTCTTCACCACCCGGGCGGACACGGTGTTCGGCGCCACCTATCTCGTGCTCGCGCCCGAGCACCCGCTGGTGGAGGTGCTCACCACCGAGGAGCAGCGGGCCGCAGTGAAGGCCTATCAGCGCGAGGTGCAGGCCAAGGATCTCGTGTCCCGGAAGGTGGGGGAGAAGGTCAAGACCGGGGTCTTCCTGGGCTCGTACGCGCGGAACCCCGCCACCGGGGAGTCGATCCCCGTCTGGACCGCCGACTACGTGCTCATGGAGTACGGCACCGGGGCGATCATGGCCGTCCCGGCTCACGACCGGCGGGACTACGAGTTCGCCACCCAGTACCACCTGCCCATTCGCCGGGTGGTCCAGGTGGCCGGGGAGCCCCTCCCCAGCGTGTCGGAGGACGGGGTGCTGGTGCAGTCCGGGCCGTTCGACGGGCTCTCCTGCCGGGAGGCCCAGCGCCGGATCGTCGAGTGGCTGGCGGAGCGCGGGCTGGCCACGCCCCAGGTGCAGTACCGGCTCCACGACTGGTGCATTTCGCGCCAGCGGTACTGGGGACCGCCCATCCCCGTCATTCACTGCGCCCGCTGCGGGCCGGTGGCAGTGCCGGAGGACCAGCTTCCGGTGGAGTTGCCGTTCATCGAGGACTTCCGCCCGGACGACACCGGCGTCTCCCCGCTGGCGCGGCATCGCGAGTGGTACCATGTCGCCTGCCCGCAGTGCGGCGGCGAGGCGCGCCGCGAGACCGACGTGTCCGACACCTTCCTGGACTCGGCGTGGTACTTCCTCCGCTACCCCTCGACCGAATTCGACGACCGGCCCTTCGACCCGGCCCGCACCCGCACCTGGTTGCCGGTGGCCAGCTACATCGGCGGGAACGAGCACGCGGTGCTCCACCTGCTCTATTCCCGCTTCATCACGATGGTGCTGTACGATCTGGGGCACCTGCACTTCGACACGCCCTTCCCCCGCTTCCGGGCCCACGGGCTCATCATCAAGGACGGCGCCAAGATGTCGAAGTCGCGGGGGAACGTGGTGGTGCCCGATGCCTACATTCAGAAGTGGGGTGCCGACACGTTCCGGATGTACCTGATGTTCCTGGGCCCCTTCCAGGAGGGGGGCGATTTCCGCGACGAGGGGATCACCGGAATCCGCCGGTTTCTCGAACGGGTCTGGGCGCTGGCCCACGAGGCCGTCGGGGCGGGGCACGC
>DATLXT010000298.1:0-2984 GCA_035575475.1 Gemmatimonadales bacterium
TCGTACGACCCGCGGGGGGGCTCGCACATCGTGACGAAGGTGGGGGTGGACGCGACGCGGAAGGCGGACTACCCGGAGGAGATTCGGGTGCCGGGGGCGGAGGGGATCGACCCGGAGGCGTACCTGGTGCCCGTCCACCGCCAGGGAGCCGAGCCGGAGGCCTAAAGCGTGGCGTCGAGAGGGGAGGACGGGCTACCCTGCTCCCAGACAGGGCGCGCTGCTGTCAGGGATGGTCGCTGATACCCTAGCCGCGACCGGTAGAGCCGGGAGGGAGAGATGGTCACCGGACTTGCCAGCTTGTGGAGAGGCGTCTTCGGTCTGTTTCTCACGCCGCTCGTGGCCTGTGCTCCGGCCGCGCCGGCTGCGCCGCCGACCCCTAGCGCGCCTGCTGCAGCGCAGGCGCCGGCCCCGACCGCTGCGGTGGCGCCGACCACACCGCCGGCGACGGAAACGGTGCGGCTCGGCTTGCTCAGCAGCGCGAGCGACTCGGGCATCTTCATCGCTCTCGACCAGGGCTACTTCCGCGAGCAGGGCATCGAGGTGGAGATGACGCCCTTTGACTCCGCCGCGCGGATGGTGGCGCCGCTGGGCGCCGGGCAGCTCGAGGTCGGGGCGGGCTCCCACAGCGCCGGGCTGTTCAACGCGGTCGCGCGAGGCATCGACATCAAGCTGGTGGCCGACAAGGGCTCGGCGCTCCCGGGCTTCGGGTTCCAGGCGCTGGTGTTCCGGCGCGATCTGGTAGAGAGCGGCCAGCTACGCAACCCGGGCGATCTCCGCGGCCTGCGGGCGACGGTGCCGGCGCGCGGCATCACGCCCGAGGCGGCGCTGGCCCACTGGCTGCGCCCTTATGGGCTGACCCTCGATGACCTGGAGATCGTCGAGCTGAATTTCGCGGACCACGCGAGCGCCTTGGCCGGGCGCGCGGTGGAGGCCTCGGTGACGATCGAGCCCTTCCTCACGCGCGTCCTGGATCTGGGCGTGGGGACGATCTACCAGCGCACCGACGAGCTCCTCCCCGGCTACCAGATCGCCGAGATAATCTATAGCGGCCAGTTCATCCGCGAGCGGCCCGAGGCGGCGCGGCGGTTCATGCTCGCCTATCTCAAGGGCGTGCGCTTCTACAACGACGCGTTCGTGCGCGGCGATCTCGCCAAGCGCCAGGAGGTGGTGGCCAGCCTGGTGCGCAACACGCCGGTGAAGGACGTCGCGCTCTACGACCGCATGGTCATGCCGGGCCTCCATCCCGACGGGCGGATGAACGTGACCAGCCTCAACGAGGACCAGGAGTTCTGGCTGTCGCGCGGTCTCCAGCAGGGGCGGATCAACTTCGACGACCTGATCGACTACACGTTCGCCAACTACGCCGTCGAGGCGCTGGGTGGCCCCTACCGCTAGGCGCGGTGCCGGGCGGCCTGGCCGGGAGGGCCGGCCCGCATGCTGCCGCCAGAGACAGGCAAGGGAGGAAGGACCTGCCCATGGATGTGATGGAAGCCGGTCTCACCGCCGAGCAACGCGAGCGCGAGGCGCGCGAAGCGGTCCCCGTGGGGGCCCGCGGCACGGGCGCCACCGGCCGCGACCTCCGCAGCTACCTACGCTTCCTCGAGGAGCAGCACCCCGACCAGATCTTTCACGTCACGCGCGAGGTGGACCCGCACTTCGAGGTGACCGCTCTGCTCGCCAAGCTGGAGCAGCAGCGGCGCTTTCCGGTGGTCGTCTTCGACCGCGTGAAAGGCTCCTCGATGCCCGTGGTTACCAACGTCCACGCGAGCTTCCAGCGCCTGGCCATGGCCCTGGGGCTGCCGCCGACCGCGACGGTCCGCGAGTTCACGCGCGAGTACGCCTACCGGGAGGACCACCCCATCCCGCCCGAGATCGTGGACACCGGGCCGGTGAAAGAGGTGATTCTCAAGGGGGACGAGGTCGACCTCTACCAGCTGCCACTCCTGACCTACCACGAGAAGGATGCGGGCGCCTACGTCACCGTCGGCTTCACGGTGATGAAGGACCCTGACACCGGGATCCGCAACGCGGGGATCTACCGGCTGATGCGCCGCGACCGCAACTCCTTCGGCGTCCAGCTCTCGGAGACCGCGCACGGCCACTACATCTGGAAGAAGAACGAGAAGGCCGGGCGGCCCACCCCCATCGCGGTGTTCATCGGCCACCACCCGGCCGTGCATCTGGGCTGCCTGAGCTTCAGCCCGCTGGAGGCCGACGAGTTCGCCATGGCCGGGGCGATGCTGGGCGCGCCGCTGCAGCTCGTGCGCTGCGAGACGGTGCCGCTGGAGGTGCCCGCCGACGCAGAGATCGTGCTGGAGGGCGAGATCCTGCCCCACATCCGGGAGCCCGAGGCGCCCTTCGGCGAGTACCCGGGCACCTACGGCCCGCAGCGCCTGAACCCGGTGGTCCGGATCCACGCGATCACCATGCGCCGCAACCCGCTTTACCAGTCGTCCTTCGTCGGCCACCCGGACAACTTGCTGCTCTCCGGAGTCACCCGGCTGAGCTACATCTACAAGACGGTGAAGATCGCCTGCCCCACGGTCCGTGAGGTGTACGTGCCGCCCTCGGGGCGCTGCCGGTTCATCTGCTACATCGCGATGGAGAAGCTGGTGGAGGGCGACCCGAAGAACGCCGCCATGGCGGCGTTTGCCGCCGACCCGTTCCTGAAGTTCGTGGTGGTAGTGGACGAGGACGTGGACATCTTGAACGACTCGGACGTGCTGCACGCGATCGCGACGCGGGTGCGGGCGGAGCGGGACACGTTCGTGGTGACCTATGCGCGGGGGTCGCCGCTGGACCCGGCGTCGTACGATCCCCGTGGCGGCTCGCACATCGTGACCAAGGTCGGGATCGACGCCACCCGCAAGGCCAACTATCCCGAGGAGATCCGCGTCCCCGGCACCGACGACCTCGACCCGGACGAGTACCTGGAGCCCGTCCGCGATTGACCGCCCGCTCCGCTGCCCTTCCCGCCGCGCAGA
>DATLXT010000299.1:0-5740 GCA_035575475.1 Gemmatimonadales bacterium
GCTCCAGCACCACGCTCAGGGCCAGCCGCCCCGCCGTCAGCGCGAACCAGTAAAGCGACACGAAGTACGCCGCGTCTCCCGGGCTCAGCCCGAGCCGCTCCCCCAGGTACGCCGCGGTCCAGCCGCCCACCGTAGCCTCGAGGCCGCTCTCGAAGAACAGCACCAGGCCGAAGAGGAGCAGGACGCGGTCGCGCAGCAGCCCGAGCGCGGTGTCCAGCGGGATGCCGTGAGGCCGCTTGGGTGCCGGGAATCCGCAGGCGGCGAACAGCGCCAGGGGGACGGTGGCCAGGGCGCCGATCGCCGCGAGAATGGTCCCGTAGGAGTAGGCGTCCTGGAGCAGCCCGAGCGCCAGCGGGACGCCGAACGCGCCGATCCCGAAGAAGATGCCGAGCAGGCTCAGCCCCGCGCTGCGCCGTCCCTCGTGGACGTCGGCGACGAGGGCGTTGGTGGCGCCGTTGACCACGCCGCCGCCGAACCCGATGGCCAGCACGCCCGCGCGGAAGGCCGCGGGCTCCTCCGCCAGGGCGACGCCCTCGATCCCCACACCCACGAGCAGGGTCGCGAGCACCAGCGGCACCTTGTAGCCGTAGCGGTCCACCACCGGCCCGAAGACCAGCGAGCCGAGCACGACGCCGAAGGTCAAGAGGGAGAGCAGCGCGCCCGCCCCGGCGCGGTCCAGCCCGAACCGCGCGATCACCGCCGGGAGAATCGGTCCCAGCGCCGCGAACACGATGCCGAAGAGCAGCATGCCGCTCGCGGCCGCGGCGAAGATCGGGCGCGGGCGATGGGCCGGGGCGGTCATGGGGGCGTATTCTCGGCCGGCGCGGCCGGGGCCGCAATGGCCCGCCCGAGCGCGACCAGGCCCGCCGCCTAAAGCTCGACGTTCCCTCCGGGATCGCTCTCGCTCAGCCGCCGGAGCGTCTCGCGCGCCTGGTCGAGCCGTCGCGCGCGTTCCGCCTCATCGATGACGGCCCGGGACCAGTCCGGCGTACCCGGGGCATCGAGCCGCAGCACCGTTCCCTCGCGGGAGCCCTTCGGCAAGTCGGTCCTCGGTACCTCGAGCGCCTCGCCGTGGTCGCCCACCAGGACCGCCACCCGCCCCTCGAACCGGTCAATGACGTAGTAGGCCATGGGCTCAGGGCCGGGCGTCGCAGGCGCAGCCCGGCGGCTGGCGGCACGTGTAGCCGCGGCTGATGCAGGTGTTGCCGCAGGCCTTCCCCCGGGTGCAGATGCGGCAGCAGGCCCGGCCCGGCGCGGCCGTCTGTCCCGTCCGCTCCCGCGCCGTCGTGACGACGAAGCTGCCGTCCCGGTTGGCGAGGATGAGTACCGTGCCTTCGACGTCGGTGCGGTGGACCCGGGCGCCCGCGGCCTGCCACTGTTGAACGACCGACGGGGCCGGGTGCCCATAGGAGTTCCCCGCCCCGACCGAGATCACCGCCACCGCGGGGGCCGTGGCCCGAACCCAGGCGGCGCTGGTCCCGTTCCGGCTGCCGTGGTGCGCCACCTTGACGACCTGCACCCGCGGCACCGAATCGTGTCTCAGCCAGTAATCGAGCTCGTAGAGCTCCGAATCGCCGGTGAGGAGGGCCCGGAAGGCGCCGTACTCCACCAGGAGCCCGACCGACGCGTTGTTCTGGTCGCCGCTCGAGGGCGGCGGCAGGACCCGCATCCGGGCCGCGCCGAGGGTGATGGTGCGGCTGGTGGGGCGGAGATATTGCGCGCCGCTCGCCGCCAGGGCCCGGATGGTGCTCCGGTAGGTGGCCGTGGTGTGGGGGACGCCGTTGTCCAGGTAGTACCGCACGACGCTACCCGTCAGCACCGCCGTCATGCCGCCGATGTGGTCGGCGTGGTTGTGGCTCGCGACCACGAGATCGAGCGTGTCGATGCCGAGGGCGCGAAGCTGGCGCAGGATGTCGCCCGAGGGGCCCGCGTCCACCAGCGCGGTCTTGCCGCCTTCCCGGATCACCAGCGCGTCGCCCTGACCCACGTCGAGGAAGCGCAGCTCGAGCGCCTGGCCGGAGAGGGGGAGGGCCAGGAGCAGGAGGGCGACCACCAGGCGACCCACGGGCCCCAGGGTCCTCACGCTGAGCCTCCCGGCGCGCCGAGTTGGCCGTAACGTACCCCGCGCGCCTCGCGCTCCCGGGGCCGGCCCGCTCACACCATCCTCCTCACCGCCTCCCGCAACCCCGCCGGCTCCACCACCTCGGCCTCCGCGCCGTACTGGAGGATCTCCCGCACGAACCACGCCGCGTCGGCCACGGTGAAGCTGACCTCGTAGCGCCCCCCCGGGAGCTCCCGGCCGCCGGGATACCGCTCCCTGAGCCACCGCGCGATCCCGCGATCGAACACCACCCGGGCCACGACCGGGCGGTCGGCAACCAGGAGCTGGTCCGCCCGCTCCAGCGGGCGGAAGTCCGGCCGCCGCTCGAAGCGCGCCTCCAGCAGGCGGGCGGCGAGGAACCGCTCGGCGCGGAACAAGCGGAAGCCGCCCACCTTCTCGCACCAGGCGTAGACGTACCAGCGGTTCTGATGCTGGAGCAGCTGGTGGGGGCAGATCACCCGCTCGGAGGGCTCCCCCGCCGATCCGCAGTAGCCGATCTCGAGTTTCCGCCGCTCGTCCCGGGCCCGGCGCGCCAGCGCCAGTACGGTTTCCACGTGGGGGCTCGGCACGGGGCCCAGCACCAGCCGCTCGGCCGCGTCTCCCGGCCGGCGGTCCGGGGGCAGCGTGGCCAGGAACTTGGCCGCGATCTCGCGACCCCGGCGCGCTCCCGCGAGCCCCACGGCCAGCGCCAGCACCTCGTCCGGCGTCAGCCGGAAAGGCCGCCGGTAGGGCCCGCGGCTCCGCACCAGGAACCCGTCGGCCACGAACCCCACCGAGAGGCTCGCGAGCCAGCCTTTGAACTCGTCGCCCAGGCGGACCAGGACTTGGAGATCCTGCCGCAGGGTCTGCTCCGTGACGCCGAGGCGCGCCGCGGCGCGCCGGTAGGAGACGGGCTCTCCGCTGTCACGCTGTGACAGCCACGCCACGAGCTCGATGATCCGCATGGTCTGCGCCAGGGCGGTGCCGGGCATGGCTCAGGCGTAGCGCGCGCGGACCCGCGCCCGCAGCTCGTCCAGCTCCCGCCTGAGGGCGGGCGGCGTGAGAATCTCGGCCTGGGGGCCGAAGGTGAGGAGCCAGCGCAGGAAGGGGTCGCGCGCGCGAACGGCGAACTCGAGCACCGCGCCGCCGTCGTCGGTGACCGGGGTGACGATCTTGCCCAACCCCTCGCCCACCACCCAGCGCGACTGGGGAAAGGCGATGCGGACCCGGACCGCCACCGGCTGGTCCTCCGACAGCTCCCAGGGCGCCCGGTTCAGGTAGCTCTCCAGGCGGAAGCCGCGGGGCACGTCGAACCGGCCCGGCGCGCCCCGCACCAGGGTGGGGCCCTTCAGCCGGTCCACCCGGAAGACCCGCATGGCCTTCCGGTCGCGGGCCCGGGCCACGCAGTACCAGCGGCCCCAGGAGAGCATCAGTCCATAGGGCTCGATCTCGCGGGTTTCTTCTTCGTCCCGCCCGATGGCGTAGTAGCGGCACCGCACCGCGCGGCGCTGGCGGACCGCCTGGAGCAGGACGGCGAAGCGCCGCCCGAAGTCCGCGGGTACCGACGCGGTGAACGAGCGCTCGCCCTCGCGCTCGTCGATCTCCGGCAGGTCGAACGACAGTTTTCGGAGCGCCGACTTGGCGGCGGTCGCGAGCGGCGTGCCGGCGAGCTGGGCCACCCGCTCCGCCGCCCGGCGCAGGATGGGGAACTCGGCCGGCTCGAGCGTCACCGAGGGGAGCCCGTAGGGCCTGGGGCCGCGATGACCCCGGGCCCGCAGCTCGATGTAGGGGAGATAAAAATTCGCCGGCCGCAGGACATAGCCCTCGACCGGCTGATCCGCATGCTCCACCTGGACCGGACTCGTCTCCAGCACCACCCCCAGCTCCCGCAGCTCGCTCTTGTCGCGCTCGAACTTCCGGCGCGCCGACTCGCGGCGGCGCCCGCTCTCGGAGTTCCAGTCGGCGCGGTAGTCCTCGACCTGGCTCAAAATCTCTTCCCGGGCCACCGGATAATGGTGGTCCAGCAGGAAGGCGATGAGGTTGAGCCAGCGCTCCGTCTTGGTCATCTCAGCCGGCGAAGCTTCTCCACCAGTTTCACCATGGCCCAGGTGTCCATCTTGCAGTAGGCCAGGAGATCGGCGCGCAACCTGGCACGCTGCTCCGCGGTCAGCGAATCGGCTTTGAAGAGCAGCCGCGCGAGCTCCGCGCTCGCCACCTGGCCGTCGGTCACCGCCAGCCCGTCGTAGGTCAGCTCGGGCACGAGCGCCGGGAGCACGGTCTTGAGGCTGAAGCTGCCGCCGAAATCCGGGTGATAGACGTGCTCCCGCACGATCGGCTCGAGGTCCACCAGGCGCGTTTCGATCTTCGCGAGGTCCCCCGCGAGGTCGGGCACGTCCTGGGCCAGCCGCCGGATCCTGGCTTTCTCGAACGGGGTGTACATGACCACCGAAGCGGCTCCGCGGCAAGCGGCCACCAGCGCGGCGGCGATCTCGCGCCGGGGGTCTGCGGGGCCGGAAGCCAGCCATTCGGCGTGGGCCAGGCGGCCGTCCCGGTACTCGGTGTGACAGCTGAACTGGACCGGAATCGCCGTGTAGGGGCCGCAGCCGGGCCAGACCGGCACCGCGGGTCCCACGGTCTCGAAGTCGAGATAGGCGATGGGATAGGCCAGGGCCTCGAGCGCCCGGCCCAGCCCCGGCTCCACCACCAGCTCCCCGCTCCGGACCGCGCGGACCTGGCGCCGGGCCACGGGGCTCAGGCGGAACCCCTCCGGCAGGTCGAGGATGGTGTCGTATCCCTGGCCGGCGAGGGCCCAGGCCTGCTCGTCCCGGAGCCGATAGAGCGTGGTGACATGGTGCTCGGGCGCCGTGGCCCAGCAGCGCTCGATGAACGGGCAGTCGCGGGGGTCGAAGCAGTGAGGCCCGATCGCGATGTCCGGCAGGGGGCCGGCCAGGGCCCGGAACAGGGCGGCCAGCCGGTCGGGCACTTCGACGAGGAAGGTCTCGACCAGGGGCGTCACGTCCTCGCGCACGAAGAGATCGCCCAGGTCGGGGAAGCGGCACTCCGGGTTGAGGTGCATCACCTCGGCGCGGGTGACGTTGACCCCGGCGCGGCGCAGGGTGTGGACCTGGATCGCCACGTCGGGGATGTGTTCCGGCTTCACCCTGGTGGACGATTTCACCTCGATCACGGTGAAGCGGGGTCCCTCGCGCTCCAGGATGTCCACGGCGGCGAACACCTGATCGGCGAAGAACGCGGCCTCGTAGATGACGGCCGCGCCCTGGGCGAGGGCGGCCTGGGTGGCGGCGATCTTCTCGTGGTAGGCGTCGTGGGGGAAGGCGATCAGCACCCCGCCCGGGAGGTAGCGCCGGGCCAGCTCGCCCACTTCGCGGCCCTGGTTCAGGATGAACTGGGTGGCCGGGTCGAACTCGAGCTCGGGGGCGTCGGGTTCGTGGACCCGCCACCAGAGTTGTTTGGGGCACTGCACGCCCGCGGTGAAGCGGGACTTGGAGAGGGCGAGGGCGGCTGAGCGTGGGGGAGTGGTCATGCCCGCAGCCTAGCGCGTTGGTGTGACACTCGGCTTGAAGCTAGGACGCCGGGGCGGCCGGTGGACAGGGTGAAAATGCGGCACCGAGGGGCGGAAATGCGGCAAGGGGGGGCGGG
>DATLXT010000300.1:0-5433 GCA_035575475.1 Gemmatimonadales bacterium
CCCGATTCGAGGATGAGCCGGCGGGCGGGTCACCGGGAATCACGTCTATGCCGCCCGGCTGCACGACGTCCGCTTTCGCCAGCTCGAGACCGGCCTCCCCGCCCGCTTCCAGACCCCGGAAGAGATCAAGAAGCAACGCAAGATCCACGACAAGCTGATCGAAAAGGGCCTCCAGCTCATCGCCGACAGTTTCCTGGACCAACTGGGGAAGCGGTGCGACGCGGCGGGCGTGCCGCTGGTGCGCCAGCTCCTCGAAGGCATCAATTACGAAGAGATCGTCAACGAGGTGAACCGCGGGGCGGGGCGTCTTCCGGGCCTGATCGGGTTCGACCCCAACCGCGCGGCGGGCTACGACGGGGGCGCCAAGGTGCGCGGCGACGTGCGCCTCGGCGAGGACGGCCGGCTGGTGGCCGAGGAGGAGGACGCGGCGGCCCGGGTGGTGGGCTCGTCCGGCCGCCGCTACGACCTCGTGGCCATCGGCGCCCACGGGCTGGGGCGGCAGCCCTACTCCCAGCTGGGGGGCGTGGTGGCGCGTGTGGTCCGCGGCGTCGAGAAGGACGTGCTGGTCGTGCGGGACGATCGGCCGCTCGCGGGCGGGCGCTTCCTGGTGTGCGTGGACGGCTCGGCATACAGCTACCGGGCCATGAAGGCCGCGCTGGAACTGGCGCGGGCGTTCGGCGGGTCGCTCTACGTCTGCTCGGCTTTCGACGTGGAGTACCACCACGTCGTGTTCCACAACATCAAGGACGTGCTGTCGGTGCAGGCCTCGAAGGTGTTCAAGTTCGAGGAGCAGGAGGAGCTGCACAACAACATCATCGACAAGGGCCTGCTCAAGCTCTGCCAGGCGAACCTCAAGCGGGCCCAGGTGATGGCGCAGGAGTACGCCGAGGTGCCGCTCACCGCGCAGATCCTGATCGGCAAGCCGTTCCAGGTGGTGCTCCAGTGGGCGGAGGAGATTCAGCCGTCCCTCCTGGTGCTGGCGCGCCACGGGGCGCACCGGATCGAAGGCACGGACCTGGGCTCGCAGGCGGAGAACCTGGTGCGGCTGGCGCCCTGCAACGTGCTCCTGACCGGCACGGTCGGCATCCGCCCCGAGGATATCCCCTGGATCGAGGAGGACGGCCAGGCCGGGCTCCCCTGGGCGCCCGAGGCCGAGGTGCGGATTCTCCGGGTGCCGCCGTTCGCGCAGGGCATCGCCCGGCGGGCGGTCGAAGAATACGTGCTGGAGCGCACCGGGGGTGAGGCGACCACGGTCACCAACAAGTGGCTGGACGAAGCGATCCAGAAGCTTCTCCCCACCCACATGCAGCTGATCATGGGGATCGGCACGGCGGAGGAGATCGCGCTGGCCGAGGTCAAGGCCGAGGAGCAGATGAAGGCCACCAAGGTTCAGGGCCACGACTCGGACCCCGAGCCCGCCGAACCGGTGACGGAGGTCCGGTGCCCGGTGACGGGCCGGGTGTCTTCCCGCCCCCGGGTGGCCACCGACCCCATCGTGTGGACCGAGGAGGCGTGGCAGCGGCTTCAGCTGGTGCCGCTCATCGCCCGACCGCTCGCCCGCAACACCGTGGAGCGGTTCGCGCGGAACCACGGGATCTGGCGGGTCACGACCCGGGTGATGGACGAGAACAAGCAGGCCATGATCGAGGCCGACGAGTTCGACGTCGAGACCATGATGGTGATGTTCACCGAGCTCCGGGCCAAGCAAATCCGCGCCGAAGCCGAGGGGCGCGATGCCCTGTCGCCGGAGATGCGAGCGTTCATCGAGGAGGCCAAGGCCCAGGGGATCTCGCGCTGCCCCATCCGGGACCTCGAGGAAAAGATGGGCCAGTGCCCGGTGGACTTCAAAACCGTGACCCCCGAGGAGGCCAGGCGGGCGGTGGAACGACTGCTCGAACCTCAGGCCGGCGACTGACGTGGAGTTCGTCCCCCACGTTGTCGCCTGGAACCTGACGCGGCGCTGCAACCTGGAGTGCGCTCATTGCTACATCTCCGCGGGGCCCCGCGAGACGGCGGCCTGGGAGCTGGGCACGGCCGAGTGCCTGCGGCTGGTGGACGAGATCCTGGCGGTGAATCCGGCCCCGCTGGTGATTCTCTCGGGCGGCGAGCCGCTGCTCCGGGCCGATCTCGAGGACGTGGCCCGCCGCGCCTCGGCGGGCGGGGCCACGGTGGTCGTGGGGACCAACGGCACGCTGCTCACCGACCAGCGGATCGCCTCGCTCCAGGCGGCGGGCGTGCGGGGGGTGGCGGTGAGCGTGGATTCCCTGCGTCCGGTCTATCACGACAACTTCCGGCGGGGCCGCGGGGCGCTGGACGACACCCGCGCCGCGATCACCCGGCTCCGGGCCCATCGGCTCGACTTCATCGTCCAGACCACGGTCACCCGGGGGAACCGGGGCGAGCTGGCGCGGCTGGTCGAGTGGTCGGCCGAGCAGGGGGCGGTCTCGTTCAACTGCTATTTCCTGGTGACCACGGGCCGCGGCGCCGGGTTGTCGGATCTCGCCCCGGCGGAGTACGAGGCCGTGCTGGCGGACCTGGCGCGCTGGGAACGGGAGTACCGGGGGCGGATGCTGGTGCGCGCCAAATGCGCCCCCCACTTCATGCGGCACGTCCACCGGACCGATCCCGATTCGCCGGTGCTGAACTACGAGACCCGCTGTCCCTGCGGGACCCAGTACTGCCGCATCACGCCCGACGGGAAGCTCACGCCCTGCCCCTACCTCCCCGAAGTGGCGGGCGACCTGCGGACCCAGCGTTTCGGGGACATCTGGCGCGAGGCGCCGCTGTTCCGGCGGCTCCGGGAGGCTCCGCTGGGCGGGAAGTGCGGGGCCTGCGAGTACCGCGCCCTGTGCGGCGGCTGCCGGGCCCGGGCGTTCGCCCTGACCGGCGACGTGCTCGCCGCCGACCCCTCGTGCACCTACGAGCCCAGTCCGGGGACACCCGTCATCCAGCGGCTGCGGGAGGTGGCCTACGGTGAGGAGTTCACGCCGGCCCTGGCCTGGACCGCGGCCGCGCAGGAGCGCGTGGCGCGCATCCCCTCGTTCGTGCGCGGCGTGGTGATGCAGCGGGTCGAGGCCTACGCCCGGCGCCAGGGGCGCCGCGAAGTGACGCCGGAGCTCCTGAGCGAGATCCGCAGCGCCCTGCCGATCGACTTCTCCAAGCGCCAGCCCTTCTTCCTCACGGGCGGCGGCGACCCGGCGACGCATGATTGACGGGATCCTGTTCCTGTTCCAGGCGGCGGACACCACCGGCGCCTACCGCGAGTTCCCCTGGATCGGGAGCCGGGCCGCGATCTGGATCTCGGCCGAAGTGCACCTGATGTTCGCCGCCTTCGTGCTGGGCGTGCCCATCTTCGCCGTGGTGGCCGAGGCCATCGGCATCTTCTCCAAGGACGAGCGCTACGATCGGCTCTCCAAGGAATTCACGCGGCTCCTCCTCATCGCCTACAGCGCCACGGCCATCTGGGGCGCCGTGCTGACCTTCCTGCTGGCCACGCTCTATCCCCGGTTCTGGGCCTACCTGACCTCGGTCTTCGGCACCTCGATGTGGGTGTACGCCTCGCTGTTTTTCCTCGAGTCGTTCACCCTGTACCTCTATTACTACGGCTGGGACCGCTGGAAGGCCGGCCGGGCCAAGTGGATGCACTGGGGACTCGGCATCCTGCTGAACGTGTGGGGCACGATCGTGATGTTCATCGCCGACTCCTGGCTCACCTACATGATGTCCCCGCCGGCCGGCGTCACCCGCGACACCGATCCCTCGACCATCGACCTCTGGGTCGCCATCACCAACGCCACGTGGATGCCCATCAACATCCACCGGCTGATCGGGAACGTGGTCTTCGGCGGCGCCATCGTCGGGGCCTACGCCAGCTACCGGTTCCTGGCGGCCCGCAGCGACGCCGAGCGCGCGCACTACGACTGGATGGGCTACGTCGGGAACTTCGTGGCCATCTCGGCGCTCATCGTCCTGCCGTTCGCCGGCTACTGGCTGGGCCGCGAGATCTACGAGTACGACCAGTCCATGGGGATCACCATGATGGGCGGGTTCATGAGCTGGCTCTGGGTGATCCAGGCGTTCCTCATCGCGGTGTTGTTCCTGGCGGGCAACTACTACCTGTGGGTGGGCATGGGGCGCATCCCGGGCGCCGAGCGCTTCCGCCCCTACACCAAGTACCTGCTGCTGGTGCTGGTGCTGGGCGCCATCGTCTGGGGCACGCCGCACACCATGATCGCCGACTCGCGGGAACTGGCCGCCATGGGCGGCTCGCACCACCCGTTCCTGGGCGTCCTGGGCGTGATGAGCGCCAAGAACACGGCCGTCAACCTGATGATCCTGGCCACCTTCCTTTCGTTTCTCATGTACCGGCGGGCCAACAAGCGGCCGGTGGTGCCCTGGGCCCGCACGGGCACCTGGGTGCAGGGTGGCATGTTCGCCGTGGCCGCGGCCGTCGTGCTCTACTACGGCATCCGCGGATACTTCGTCGAGGCCATCGTCCGCATCGGGTACTCGGTGTACCAGGTGCTGGCCGTGCTCGCCTGCATCGTGTTCGTCACCGTGATCGACATCCTGCTGGCCCGCGGCGCCGAGTCCCGCGGCGCCATCCAGTGGGGCAAGATGCCCGCCCGGTCGCAGTACGCGCTCTTCATCCTGGCCGTCACGTTCACCTGGCTCATGGGGCTGATGGGATTCGCCCGCTCGGGGATCCGCCAGCACTGGCACATCTGGCAGGTCATGCAGGACACCAGCCCCTACGCCGCCACGCCCGCCCTGGGTTACGCCTCGGTCATGATCAGCACCTGCGTGCTCATCTTCCTGGGCCTGGTGGCGTTCATCTTCTGGCTGGGCGGCCTGGCGGAAAAGTCCACCTTCGTGGTCGCGTCGCCCCGCATCGAGGAACGCTATGTGGGCGACTAACCTCAAGATCGCGGGCGTGGTCGTGGGGACGCTGGCGCTCTACACCTGGGTGGCGAACGCCATCCCCCAGGTGCAGTCGGAGGTTCCCCGAGCCATCGCCATCGGGACCGACGTCACCCCCGAACAGCTGGTCCAGGTCGGGGAACAGGTGTACAACGGCGCGGGCGGCTGCGCCGCCTGCCACGGCCTCGGCACCCGGGCGCCCAACCTGCTGGCCGACGAGCGGGGCGCGGGCCCCATCGGGGCCCGCTGCGGCCGGCGCGTCTCGGGAAAGACCTGCAAGCAGTACCTGTACGAGTCCCTCACCCAGCCCAACGCCTTCGTGGTCCCGGGCTACGAGCCCATCATGCCGGACATCGGCCGCCAGCTGCCGCCGGCCCAGGTTTGGGCTCTCGTGGCCTTTCTCCAGGCGCAGGGCGGCACGGTGGACGTGACCGCGGCCGACATTCCGGCCTCGGCTGCCGCGCCCACCCCCGCCGCCGGTGGGGCGGGGGGCGGCCTGGGCGGCGGGACGAC
>DATLXT010000301.1:0-6068 GCA_035575475.1 Gemmatimonadales bacterium
CTCCAGATAGTCGGTGATGCGGTGGGGCTCCAGGGCCTCCGCCGCCCGCCGCACGGTCGCGGGAAAGGCCGCGAGTTCCTTCATCAGGTCGAGTTCATCGGGCTGGGTGAGGACCCCGAGATTCACTCCTTCGGCCGCCACGCCGGCGGGATCGCGGGCCGCCACGCGGAAGATACCGCTCATGCGCGCATGCGCCATCTGCACGTAGTAAACCGGGTTCTCCTCGGTGCGGCTCTTGGCCAGGTCCACGTCGAAGACCAGCTGGGAGTCGCCCCGGCGCATCAGGAAGAAATACCGCGCGGCGTCCACCCCGGTCTCCTCGAAGAGATCCCGCAGGGTGACGAACTCCCCGGTGCGCTTGGAGAAGCGCACCTCTTCCCCGCCGCGCATGACCCGAACCAGCTGGACGATCTCGGCGTGAAAGAAGTCCTCCGGGAACCCCAGGGCCCGCATGGCGGCCCGCAGGCGCGCCACGTATCCGTGGTGGTCCGCACCCCAAATGTCGATCGCCCGGTCGAACCCTCGCGACCGCTTGTCGGCGTGGTAGGCGATGTCCGGCACCAGATAGGTGTACGTCCCGTCGCGTTTCCGGAGAACTCGGTCCTTGTCGTCGCCGAAGGCGGTGGTGCGGAGCCAGAGCGCGCCGTCCCGTTCGAACGTGTAGCCCCGCTCGGCCAAAGTCCTGAGCAACGGCTCGATGGCGCCTCGACGGTACAGCTCGGACTCGCTGAAGACGACGTCGAAGCGGACCCCGAAATCCCGCAGGTCCTGATCCTGCTCGGCGCGCTGGGAAAGCACGGCGATGGTGCGGCAGCGCTGCACGCCTTCGTCGCCCGGCAGATCGGCGAACCCCCGCCCCTCGCGCGCCAGCACGGCCTCGGCCAGCTCGACCAGATACTCGCCGCGGTAGCCGCCCTCGGGAATCTCGGCCGGCCGCCCCACGGCTTGCTGGATCCGGGCCCACAGGCTCTGGGCCAGCTTGTCGATCTGCGTGCCCGCGTCGTTCACGTAGAACTCGCGCGTGACCGCATGGCCCGTCCATTCGAGCAGGGAGGCGATCGCGTCTCCCAGGGCCGCGCCCCGGCCGTGACCCACGTGGAGCGGGCCCGTGGGGTTGGCCGAGACGAACTCGACATTGATCTTCAGAGGGCGCCCGGCCGGGCTGCGACCATAGCGCTCCCCCGCCGCCAGGATGGCGGGGAGCACCGCGGTGAGCTGCTCCTCGGCCAGAAAAAAGTTGATGAACCCGGGGCCGGCGATCTCCACCTTGCGCACCTGGGCCGGCGCCAGGTCGAGCGCCGCGACGACACGCTCGGCCATCTCTCGCGGCCGAACCCCGAGTTTCGGGGCCAGGATCATCGCCAGGTTGGTCGCCAGGTCGCCGTGGGCCGGATCCCGCGGGCGCTCCAGCACGACCTCCGCGTCGGGCATGCCCAGCCGCTCCGCGGCCCGGGCCAGCGCCGCGCGGATGGTCTCGTGCAGGTTCACGTGTCGGAGCCGGCGGAGTCCTTCTTCCCTTTCCCGGTCTCGGTGGGCTGGCTCTCGGAGTCGGAGCTTTTCTTGCCCTCGCCTTTCTCGGCCGCTCGCTTGTAGTCCGTGATGTAAAACCCGGATCCTTTGAAAACCAACCCGGCACCACCTGAGATCAGCCGCTCGGCCAGCTTGCCGCACTTCGGGCACTTGGCGCGGCGGCGGTCGTTGATGGTGGGATAGAACCGCTCGAAGAGATGTCCCCGGGGGCAACGATACTCGTAGGTCGGCATGGCACAACAACTTAGCTTGCGCGACCGAAGCGGTCAAGCGAGCCCAACCGGCTCATGGCCCCCGTCGCGGCCAGCCCGCGTTCCCCCGGCCGTCCCCAGGTGGCGAGGGCGGCACCGCGCCGAGCGGCCCCGACGCTCCGCTTATCGCTTGCCATACTCCCCCCACGCGCCCCGCAGGATGTCGGAGATCTCGCCCACGCTCGCCCGGGCCCGCACGCAGTCGAGGATCAGGGGCATGAGGGGAGCGTCCGGCGAGCGGGCCGCTTCTCCCAGGCGCTCGAGCCCGCGCGCGACCGCCCGGGCGTCGCGCCGCCGCCGCGCCTCGGCGAGCCGGGTCCGCTGGGCCGCGGCCAGCGCCCCGTAATCGGGCCGGGGCACCGAGGGCGGCGGCTCATCCGTGGCAAACCGGTTGACCCCGACCACCACGGCTTCCCCCGATTCCACCGCCTTCTGCTGCTGGTAGGCGCTGCGGGCGATGGCGTCCTGGAAGAAGCCCCGCTCGATGGCCGCCACGGCGCCCCCCAGGCCGTCGACTTCGTCGAGCAGGGCCCGCGCCTCGCGCTCGATGCGATCGGTCAGGTGCTCCAGGTACCAGCTGCCGCCGAAGGGATCCACCACCTCGGGCACCCCGGTTTCGTGGGCCAGAATCTGCTGCGTCCGCAGAGCCAGGGTGGCGCTCTGCGTGGTGGGGAGGGCGAGCGCTTCGTCGTAGGCGTTGGTGTGCAGCGATTGGGTCCCGCCCAGCACCGCCGCCAACGCCTGGAACGCGACGCGGACCACGTTGTTGAGCGGCTGCTGCGCCGTGAGCGTGGCGCCGCCGGTCTGGGTGTGAAACCGCAGCCGGCACGCCGGCTCCTCGGCCCCGAACCGGTCCCTCAGCAATCGCGCCCACAGGCGGCGGGCGGCGCGGAACTTGGCCACTTCCTCGAAGAGGTCGGTGTAGGCGGCGAAGAAGAACGACAGGCGGGAGGCGAAGCGATTCACCTCGAGGCCCACCCCGATCGCCCGCCGCACGTACTCCAGCCCGTTGGCGAAGGTGAAGGCCACCTCCTGCACCGCGGTCGCGCCCGCCTCGCGCATGTGATATCCCGACACCGAGATGGGGTTGAAGCTCATGCGCGCCTCGCTCGTGAACCGAAACGTATCGGCCACGAGACGAAGCGACGGCTCGGGCGGAAAGACGTAGGTCCCGCGCGCGATGTACTCCTTGAGAATATCGTTCTGGATCGTGCCCTGGAGCCGGTCGGGAGGCACGCCCTGCTCTTCGCCCACCACCACGTACATCGCGAGCAACACCGCGGCGGTGGCGTTGATGGTCATCGAGGTGGACACGCGGTCGAGCGGGATGCCCTGGAAGAGCCGCGCCAAATCGTCCACCGTGTCGATCGCCACCCCGACGCGCCCCACCTCGCCCTCGGCCATGGGGTGGTCCGAGTCATAGCCCATCTGGGTCGGCAGATCGAACGCCACGGACAGCCCCGTCTGGCCGGCCTGGAGCAGGTGGCGGAAGCGGGCGTTGGTCTCCTCGGCCGTACCGAACCCCGCGTACTGGCGCATGGTCCAGAGCTTCCCGCGGTACATGGTGGGGTGGATGCCGCGGGTGTAGGGAAAGGCGCCGGGCCGCGCCAGGTCCATAGCGGCCTCGCCGGCCCAATCCTCGGGCCGGTAGAAGGGCTTGCGCTCGGTCACGCCGACACCGGCTCGGCCGCCAGGACCTCGGTCACGAACTCCACGTCGGCCCGGCTGCCGATCACCAGCGGGGTTTTCTGGTGCAGGTGCTCGGGCCGGATGTCGAGGATCGGCCGGCGGCCGTCGGTGGCCAGGCCGCCCGCCTGCTCCACGATCAGCGCCAGGGGCGCGGCTTCGTACAGCAACCGCAACTTCCCCTGGGGGGACTTGGTATCGGCCGGATAGAGGAAGATGCCCCCGGAGATCAGGTTGCGGTGGAAGTCGGCCACCAGCGACCCGATGTAGCGCGCGTTCTTGGGTTCGACCGTCCCGTCGCCGTTCTTGAACGCCGTCACCACCCGCTGCACCGCGGGGGTCCACCGATTCCAGTTGCTCTCGTTCACGCTGTAGTACTTGCCGACCGGGGGCGTGCGGATGTCGGGGTGGGAAAGGAGAAACTCGCCGATCGTCGGGTCGAGGGTGAAGCCGTGCACGCCCGACCCCGTGCTGTACACCAGCATGGTGCTCGATCCGTACAGGATGTAACCCGCCGCCACCTGGCGGCGCCCCGGCTGGAGACAGTCGGCCAGCGTGCCCGGGCCCCGGGCCGTCACCCGGCGGTGAATCGAGAAGATGGTCCCGATCGACACGTTGACGTCGATGTTCGACGAACCGTCGAGCGGATCGTGCAGCAAGACGTACTTGCCGGCGGGCTTGCCGGGCGGGACCGGCACCGGCTCCGGGTCCTCCTCCGACGCCGTGATGCAGACGCGTCCGGTATGCTGGACCGCGTTCCGCACCGTCTCATTGGCGAACACATCGAGTTTCTGCTGGAGGTCGCCCGAGACGTTGGCGGCGCCGGCCGCCCCGAGAATGTCGGTCAGACCGGCGCGCCGGACCTGGCGCGAGATGATCTTGGCCGCGAGGCAGATGTCGTAGAGCAGGTTGGACAGCTCCCCGGTCGCCTCGGGGTGGAGCCGCTCCTGCTCCATGATGAACCGTTCAATCGTGATGACCGACGTCGCCGTGTGCACGGTCCCCGTCCAGGACGATCGTGATGGTCCCCTCCCGGTCGGTCCGCCGCACCGTGATACCGCGCCGGACCAGCCGGGCCAGCACTTCGGGGGCGGGGTGACCGTAGCGGTTCCGCACCCCCACGCTGATCACGGCCTCGCGCGGCCGGACCTCTTGCAGCCAGGCCTCGGAGGTGGCCGTGCGCGAGCCGTGATGCCCCACCTTCAGCACCTCCGCCGGCCCCACCCGCCCGTCGAGCCGGGCCTCCACCGGGAGGCCGGCGTCGCCGGCGAACACGGCGCGGTCGGCGCCGAACGTCACCCGCAAGACCAGGGAGTGCTCGTTGGGGTCCAGCGGCAGGGCCAGCCAGGCGCTGTCGGGACTCAGGACCTCGAACTGCACCCCGTCCACCTCCAGGCGGTCACCGGCCCGGGCCGGGTGCCAGCGGGCCCCCGACGCCTCCACCGCCGCCAGGAACTCGAGGTAGAGCGGCTTCCCCAGCGGCTCGCCGGGCTCCAGCACATAGGCCGGAGGGAAAGCCTCCACCACCGCGGGCAGGCCTCCCAGGTGATCGGCGTCGCCGTGGGTCGCCACCACTACCGCCAGGGCATCCGCTCCGCGCCGCCGCAGAAACGGGACCACGACAGCGCGTCCCGCGTCCTGCCCACCGCCCCGCGGCCCCCCGTCAATCAGCACCCAGCGGCCGCCGGGCGTGCGCAGCGCCGCCGCATCGCCCTGCCCGACGTCGATAAAATGTACCGTCAGACAACGGCAAGCGTCGAGGGAAACGGTCCTGAGCACGACCGCCCAGGCCCCGATCGCCGCCCCGAACGCGAGCCGCGCCGCGATGAGCCAGCGGCGGCGCGGCGAATGCCAGAGCCACCCGGCCACCAGCGCCAGAACCGCCCAGAGCAGGCCGGCCCGCCACCCCGCCGGATGAATCAGATGACCGCCCGGCACGGCCGCGCCCAGGGCGGCCAGCCGGTCGAGCAGCGCCAGGCCCAACCCGGACCCCGCGGCCAGCAGTTCCCCCAGCGGCGCGGCCACGGAGCCGGCCAGCAGGGCGAGGATCAAACCCGGGACCGCCACGGACGCGAGGGGGATGGCCACGAGGTTCAGGAGCACGCCGACGGGCGCGACCGTCCCGAAGGCGTGGGCGGTGATCGGGGCCGTGAGCAGAGTGGCAGCGGCCGAGGGGAGGAGCAGCCGCACCACGACCGGCGATCCCGCCGCGGCGCGGGCGCCCCAGATCACGCCGGCCACCGCCGCCACGGAGAGCCAGGCGCCCACGGAACGGATCGCCCACGGGTCGAGCAGCAAGATCGCCAGGCCCGCGAGCGCGATGGTGCCTCGGGGCGCCACCACGCGCTGGCGTAGCCGTCCGATCCCGTCGGCGAACAGCATCAGGGCCGCCCGGGCGGCGGGCGGCGGCCAGGCCAAGAGCCACACGTACCCCAGGATGAGCCCCGATGACGCCCAGAAGCGGGCCCGCGCGGGCAGGCGCAGGAGCCTCAGCCCCAGGATGACCCAGGCCGCGATGAACCCGACGTGGAGGCCGGAAATCGAGAGGATGTGGGCGAGCCCCGATCGCGCGTAGCGCTCCCGCACCCGGGAATCGAGCTC
>DATLXT010000302.1:0-4465 GCA_035575475.1 Gemmatimonadales bacterium
GCCGACGTCCCGGCTCACCGCGAGCCGATCGAAGACCGTCTCCGCCACCCATCCGCTTCCCAGCTCGATGCGGCGTCCCGAGGCGGCCCGGGCCAGCGCCGCCACGCGACGCGCCCGACGCGGCCCCAGCACCAGGCCGACCCGGCGGGCCGCCGCCCGGAGCACCGCCACCGCCACCGCGTCATCATAGCCAGCCAGCACCGGCCGGGCAACGGTAAAGCCGTCGGGGCCGATGCGAAATGCAAGCTCCGGCAGGAGTTCGAGCACCCGGTCCCAGGCGCGCCGATCCCGCGCCGCCTCGCGCGCCACCCGTGCCAGATCCCGCCCCACACCCGGTCCCAGCCGCTCGGCAAGCACGGGGAGCAGTCGGTGCCGCACCCAGGATCGCAGGTGGCGCGGATCACGATTGGCGGGATCATCCTCCACGGGGAGGCCCCGGTGCTCCACGTGCGCCCGCAGCTCGGCGCGAGTGAAGGGAAGCAAGGGGCGCACCAGTCCCTGGCGACCCCGCGCGGGAATGCCGGCGAGACCGGCGGGCGCGCTGCCCCGCAGCAAGCGCAACAGTACGGTTTCCGCCTGATCGTCCCGGTGGTGAGCCGTCACCAGGTAGCGGGCGCCGTGGCGGCCCTGGACCCAGCGAAGCCAGTCGTAGCGCGCGCGCCGGGCCACGGTTTCGCTGGCCCCCGCGCCCAGCCGGAGCTCCCCCAACTCGAAGGGCAACCCGTACTGCCGGGCGAGCCGCCCCACCGCCTGCGCCACCTTGCGGCTCTCGCTCCGGATCCCGTGGTCCACGTGCGCCACCAGGAGCCGCAACCCTCGCTCCGGAGCCACGCCGGCCAGGAGGTCCAGCAGGGCCACCGAATCGGGGCCACCCGATACCGCCACCACGGCCGTGCCGGGTTCGGGGAACAGGCCGGCGCGGTCCAGATGCGCCCGAAAACGGGTGGGGAGAGCCGTCATATATTGAGCCGAATGCACCCTGACGAAATCTACCAACTGCTCCGCAACCTCACCTCGCCGGTCGTGGCCATCACTTCCGAGCGCGACGGCCGGCCCAACGGCATGATCGTGGACAGCGCCATCCGGGCCTCGATCGTGCCCGGGGTACCCCGCATCGCCATCCTGGTGCACAAATTCAACTTCAGCCACGACTTGATCTTCGACACCGGGCGGTTCGTACTCCACCTGCTTCGCACCGACCAGTTCGACCTGGTGCACCGGCTGGGGTTCGCCAGCGGGCGCACGGTGGACAAGCTCGCCACCCTTCCGCACCACCCGGGCCGTCTCGGAGCCCCGGTGCTGGACGACTGTTACGCGCACTTCGAATGTCGAGTGGTGAATGCCATGGACACCGGGAGTTCGACCTGCTTCCTCGGCGATGTGGTGGACGTCGGCTACGGTGCCGCGGCGGCCCCCCGGGGCGAGGTCATGACCGCGGCCTACTTCCGCGCCCATCTCCCGCCGGAGTGGCGCCGGGAGTACGAGGACCAGCTACGGGCGGCGCAGCGGGCGGCGGAGGCGCGGGCGCACGACATCCGGCCGCTGATCTGGCGCGATCTCCGGCGCTAGGAAGCCGCCGGGCGACCCGGGGCGCGGGCCGAAGCCCTCGACGGGCGGCGCGCGGACGATCGGGCTGAGGGCGAGGCTGTAGCTCCCGGTCTGATCCGTGAGGGCCGTACCGGCGTCAACCACGTAGATGTCGGTCGCGGGAGCCGTGAAGGTAATCCGCGCCGCCGTGCCGCCTCCGCTGGTGTCGTCCTCGGCCACGAGCTCGCCGGTGCTGCGGAAGAGACTCAGGTAAGGATCCACCGCCCCGCTGCTCTCGGTGATGGTCACGGTCTGCCCCGTGAACAGCACGATGAGGAACTGGTCCGAGTAGAAGGTCCCGCCGGCGACCGGGGCGTCGCAGTCCCCGGTGGTGACCGCCTCGGTAAAGGTCACCGAGCCCGTCAGCCAGACGTCCTCGCAGCCGGTCACGGTGGTGGGAATCACGCTCGAGGCGACGGTATAGGCGCCCAGCTCCCCGACGCCGTACGAGTTCGCCCCCACCACGTGCCGCCCCGCTTTCAGGATCACTTTGATGCGCGCGTCCGTGGCGCCCCCGCCGTCGTCGTCCAGCGCCACGATCGGCCCGCTGAAGTCCCACAGCCACAAGAAGGCGTCGAGCTCGGCAGGCGACGCTGCGTGCATGGTGATCTCCAGCGTGCGCTGGCCCAGCGGCTGGAGGTCGTAGAAATCCACCCGCGTCCCGTCGCCCAGATCGCAGTCCGCAGCGGTCAGGGCGCCGGTGACGCTGGTGTCGGTGCGGAAGGGCGCCAGGTACCGGCAGGGGTCGATCGACGTCAGCTGGAACGTGGCGGGGGTGAGCCCCCCCACGGCGGCGCGGACCTGCATGGTGCCGGGCAAGCCCAGCGTGGCCACGGTCGCGGCTTCGCCGGCCGCGTCGGTCGGGGTGCTGGTGGGCGACACGCTGCCCCCTCCCGATACGACCTGCCAGGTGACCGTCGCTCCCGCGAACGCCCGCCCGTCACTCCCGGTGACCAGCACCCGCAACGGCAGCGGCGGGCTGCCGCCCGAGGGGCCGGTCTGCCGGTCCCCAGCCACGACCACGAGGCTTTTGGGCTGAGGCGGTCCGGAAGAATCCCCGCAGCCCAGGAGGGCGGCGGCGAGGGCGAGCGGGGGCGCGCGGCGGACCCGCTGCCTAAGGAATGAAGACGCCGTGGAAGTCTCCAGTCTCCTGGTTGCCGATCGGCACCACTCGGAGGAGGCTCTTGCCGGGGACGTCGAGGATCGCCACGCCCGGCGTCTCGCCGACGGTGGCGTGCGGGATGGTGGGCGCCGGCTTGGGGCCCCGCAGGGTCACGTAGGCGCGGTTCCCGTCGGGCGACAGCACGATGAGATCCGGCGTCTTCCCGACGAACCCGATGGTGTGCCAGCGATGGGCGGTGTCCCGGATCGTGGCGAGCGGATGGACCGTGGCGCTGCTCGAGACCCGGTGCACGACCCACAGCTCGCCGCGCCGCGGGTCCACCGCCACGCCGTGCGCGTCCTGACCCGAGGCGGAGAGGTCGTGGCTTCGCACCAGCGCCGGCTCCCTGCCCGACACGTCGAACACATACAGCCACGAGCGGTGCATGTCGCCGGCGGTGACGTAGAGCTCCCGGCGATCCGGCGACTCGGCGAACCCGCAGCCGTACTGCGCCACTTCGGCCCGACCCCAGGCCCTGCTGACCTCCCACTGGTCCAGGTCCACCACCGCAAGACCCCCGTTGAACAGGGTCACGAGCATGGAGCGGCCGTCACGCGAGAACCCGACGCACACCGGCCGCCGGCTGGGGAACCGGCCGGTGTCGGCGAGGGCGGGAGCGCCCTTCAAGTCCAGCGTGCGGGCGATCTCCCAGCGCGCCGCCGCGCCCGTGCCGCTTCGGACGATTTCGGTCACGGTCTCGCCGCGGTCCGGCGTGCCGTCGGGCCCGCTGCCGCGCGGACCGATGTTGGTCACGTAGACGCGATCGGGGCGCCGCGGATTGGGCTGGGCGGCGTGGGGCAGCTTCCCCACCGACCGGATCACGGCGCGCACCGAGCCGTCGCTCCGGTCGAGCACGGTCACTGAGTTGGAGACGGTGTTGGCACTGTAGACGTATGGGTCGCCCGGGACGCCCCAGAGCATGTGGGGCCGCCGGGCGTCGCCCAGGGCGACGCTGTCAGTGGTGCGGAGCACCGCAGCCTCGGGGTCGAGCGCGTAGAGCAGGTCGCCGTTCTGATCGACCGCCCAGACCTCGTAGGCCGGCGCGTGGCCGAGCCCCAGGAGCGCGGCCACCGCCGGCACGACGAGCAGGGAAAGGGCAGCGGGCCGCACCGTCGCGACAACCTCAGGAGCCGCCGCGCCGCAGCGGGTTCACCAGCAGGCTCACCCCGGCCTGGAACCCCAGGTTCCGGTTCAGCACGTTGTGCTGGTCCTGATTGGCCGGGTGCCCGATGTAGTCGCCGCTGGCGTCCACCCGCAGCGACACCATGTCGCGCAACCGCACGCGCAAGCCGATAGTGCCGGCCAGGCCCTGTTCCGTCACATCCAGGTCGCCCCCGTAGCGGTTCCGGAGATAGCCCGCCCCGACGACCAGGTGGACGCCGCGACCGGTGGGCGCGCTGTACTGGACCATGACGCGCAGGGGAGTGTGCGTCACCGAGGCGCCGCCGGGGTTCTCGGTCGAGGTTCGGGAGAGGTCGGCCTCGATGGCCAGCCCCCGCAGGACGAAGACCGCCAGGCGTCCGCCCGGGCCGACGGTGTTGTCGAAGCCCAGGCTGTTGTCGTACTCGGTGAAGCGGAGGTAGGCGCCGGCTTCGACCGTCCCCCGCTCCTGGGCCGCCGCGGGCCACGCTGGGACGCTGAGCGCCACGAGCCAGCTCAAGGTCCGAAGCACATCCCGTCGCATGCGTCGTCACCTCACGATAGATAGTCGTCCCC
>DATLXT010000303.1:0-3245 GCA_035575475.1 Gemmatimonadales bacterium
AACGGCCCGCCGGCGCGCCCGCAGCGGCGCCGGCCAGGGCCCGCACCGGCGAGGCCCCGACTCCGGCCCTCGCCCTACCCGAACCGCCACCCTACCGCATGGCGCTCTCGGTGGCGCTGGGCACCCTGGTGCTGTACGCCCTGACGCTGGCGCCCACCACGCAGTTCTGGGACACCTCGGAGTACATCGCGGCCGCCTACGTGCTCGGCATCCCCCACCCGCCGGGGAATCCGCTCTTCGTGCTGCTGGCCCACGTGTGGGGGCTCCTGCCGCTCGCCGCGGGGTACGCCGCCCGCATCAATCTGTTCGCCGCCACCACCAGCGCGGTGGCCGCCGGGTGCTGGTTCCTCGTGGGGGAGCGCTGGCTGCGGCCGATCGTGCCCGCCCGATGGCCGCGCCGTCTCGCGGCCCTGGCGGGCGCGATCGTGGCGGCCACGGCGTTCACGGTGTGGAACCAGTCGGTGGTGAACGAAAAGGTGTACACCCTGAGCCTGGTCTCCATCGCCCTGGTCCTGTGGCTCATCGTGCGCTGGGACGACCAGCCGCCCGGTCAGGCGCACGATCACCACCTCCTGCTCATCGTCTATCTGCTGGCGCTCACCGCCACCAATCACATGATGGGCGTCCTGGTCGGCCCGGTGGTGGCGGCCCTGCTGTATCCGCCGACCAAGCCGGTGCGGCCCCGGGAGCCCGAGGCGCGGCGGCTGGAGTGGTCGCAGTTCGCGGTGTTCGGGGCCGTCTATGCTCTGATCGTCGCCACCGGCCTGGAGAGCGGCACCCCGCTGAAGCTGGCGGCGGCGCTCTATGTGGCGGCCCTGCTCTACGCCGTGTACGCGCGCAACTGGGGGTTCGCGCTGGTGATGCTGGGCGTGGCCGCCGTCGGCATCTCGGTCTACCTGTTCCTGCCCATCCGCGCGGCTCACTTCCCGCCCATCAACGAAGGCGAGCCGGTCACGCGGGAGGCGCTCTGGGCCGTCCTCACCCGCGAGCAGTACGGCAAACCCCCGGTGACGCACCGGCAGGCGGACTTCATCGCGCAGATCGGGATGTGGTGGCAGTACTTCACCTGGCAGTGGGCCCACGACTGGTCTCGCGCCGCCCAGGCGTTCTTCGCCGTGATCTTCTTCGCCCTCGGGATCCTGGGCGCCGTGCGGCAGTGGATGGCCGATCGCCGCTCGGCCTTCGCCATGACCCTGCTCGTGGCGACCCTGACCGTCCTGCTCATCTTCTACCTGAATTTCAAGTACGGGTACTCGCAGTATCCCGACCGGCCCCAGCTGGCGCGCGAGGTGCGCGAACGGGACTACTTCTACATCGGCTCGTTCGCCGTGTGGGGCATCTGGGTGGGCATGGGGCTCGCCACGCTCATGGAGTGGGTGCAGCAGGGGCTGGCCGCCCGGCTGACCGACGCCAATGCCCGCTGGACCCTCGCGACGCCGGTGCTGCTCGTGGCCCTGATCCCGCTCGCGGGGAATCGCCTCACCGCCTCCCGGGCCGGTGAGACCATGGCCCGCGACTTCGCCCACGATCTCCTGCAATCCGTCGAGCCGTACGGCATCCTGGTCACGGCGGGCGACAACGACACCTTCCCGTTGTGGTACGCGCAGGAGGTCGAGGGAATCCGTAAAGACGTCACCGTGCTCAACCTGTCGCTGGCCAACACCGATTGGTACCCGCGCCAGATCCTCCGGCGGGAGACCTTCCCCTTCGACTCGGCGCGCGCCCCCGCCGTCTACCGGGGCCGCGTCTGGCCCCGGCCCGAGGGCAAGCTGCTGAACGTCCCCGAGGGGTGGCTCGAAGCGCTCCTGCCCTACTACGTGCTCCCGGGCCCCCAGGCCGTGGATCTCGGGCACTTCCGGGTGACGCTCGACCCCCAGGTGTTGGGACGGAGCTACCTCGAGCGGGCCGACATCATCGTCCTCCAGGCGATCCGCGACCAGCTGGGCAAGCGCCCGATCTACTTCTCGCGCACCGTGGGACTCTACGCCGATGCGTTCGGGCTCACCGCCTACCTCGAGGGCCAGGGATTCGCGCGGAAACTCCACCCCCGGCCGCTGGTCGAGTCGGACAGCATCCGGATGGTGCCCTCGCTGGGGTTCGTGAACCTCCCCCGCACCACGGCGCTGGCGTTCGACGTGTACCACCACGAGACGGCGGCCAGGCCCCGGCCGCGCGGCTGGGTGGATCACCCGTCCGAAGGCATCATCAGTCTCTACGGCCTGACGTTTCAGACGCTGGCGGTCGAGCTGCGCGACCGGAACCCCGAGCTGGCCGCCCGCGCGCTGGCGCTGGCCGACTCGATCTTCGACAACACCACGGCGCGCTTCGTACCGCCGGCCGAAGCCGGCCCCTGACCGGCGGTCAGGGCCCTTCGACCACCGGCCGGCGCTGCACTTCCTGCGGCGCGAGCGGCGCACCCGGAAAGAGGCGCTCCGCGCCGCCCACCACCACCAGCTCCCCCGCGCGGATCCCGGAGCGGACCTCCACGAACCCGGGCGTCCGGACGCCCAGGGTCACCTCGCGGCGGTCCGCCTTGCCGTCGGCGGCCACCCAGACCACGTTGGCGCCCTGAAGCGGCAACACCGCGTCCTCGGGGATCACCACCGCGTCGGGCCGGATCTCCGTGGCCAGCCGGGCTTCGATGAACATGCCGGGGTGCAGCAGGCGCTGACCGTTGGGCACCAGGGCCTTGACCAGGATGGTGCGGGCCGGCAGCTCGATCACCGGGTCCACGAACTCCACCTCGCCGGTGAAGGTCCGGTCGGGCAAGGCCGCCACGCGAAACTCGACCGTCTGCCCGCGGCGGAGCCGGGCGGCGTACCGCTCGGGGACGTGGAACGCCGCGCGCTGGGGATTCACGGTCTGGAGCGTGACCAGCGGAGTGCCCGAATTCACGTAGTCCCCAAGGCTCACCAACCGCCGTCCCACCACGCCGGCGAACGGCGCCCGCACCAGGGTGCGCTCCAGCCGGATGCGGAGCAGCTGATACTGCGCCTCGGCGCTCCGCGCGGTCGCCTCCGCCCGTTCGAGGTCCGCCGGGGACGAGGCGTTGTCGGCCAGGAGCCGGCGGGTACGCTCCAGGGCTTGCCGGGCCAGGTCCCGCTCGGCCTCGGCGCGGGCCGCCTGAGCCTTCAGCTCGGCGTCGTCCACCTTGAAGAGCGGGGCGCCGCGCGCCACCTCCTGTCCCTCGCGGAACAGGATCGCCACGATCCGCCCCTCGACCTCGGGGCGCAACTCCACCGCCT
>DATLXT010000304.1:0-2652 GCA_035575475.1 Gemmatimonadales bacterium
GGCCGCTGCGGCGCCCGGCGCACCGACACCCGGGCGTTCCCCGGCCCTCCCGCCGGCGCCTGTAGCCGCTTCCGGTCGGCCGGCCACCCTCCCCGGGGGCGGCGGGGTCCAGGCGAGGTCCGCCTGACGCCCCGGCCCGCCGCGGCCGACCCGGACCAGCTGTTGGCGGAAGGTGCCTGCGTCGCGGCCCCCCGCACCCCGGCGCACCCCGTCCACCCGGAGCAGCAGGGCCTGATCGGGGTCGTCGAGGAACCAGTAGTCCAGGGTGAGCTCCAGGGCGACCGTGCCGGCGGTCCCCCGCGCGTGAAGGGCCGGGACGGTCACCTCCGCTCCGTCCACCAGGACCGGGAAGGACACCGGGCCCGGTTCCACCCGGCGCAGCACGCCGGGGATCCGCATGCCGGGTTCGCAGTTGCGCGGCGGGTACGGCGGGCTATAGAAGACGTGCACCTCGGCCGCCTCGCCTGACGCCAGTTCCCGGAACACCCGGCGCGAAGCCATGAGAAGCGTGCTGTTCCGGTAGCGCGCGTCCGCGGTGTCGGTCGGGTTGCAGCTTCCCGCGTGATCAATGGTCCGCGCGCCGGCCGCCTCCCTCCGCGACTGCCGCCGGTGATAGGTGCCGAGCACCAGCGTCCCGTCCGGCCGCTTGAAGGTGGCGTCCAAGACGAACTCGGCTTCCTCGGGCGTCATCGCCACCACGGCGCTGTTGAACTCCCAGTCAGCCTGGTTGTCCAGGCTGCGCATCACGTAGGTCAGGACCACACCGGGCTCGAGGGGGATGGGATGCCCGTCCCGGTCGGGCTGCTGGCCGGGTGCGGGGCCGGAACCCGCGAGGAGCTCGGCTCGCACCGGCTCGCCGAGCGGCGCAACCAGCAGCGCGGCGAGGAACCCGGGGGCGGCACGCCTCGCGGCACGCCGGACAGCCGCCGGCGCGCCGCAGACGCGCCTCGGGCCCTGGCGGATTCGACTCCTGCCTCGCTGCTCCCTCATCTTCGAACCTCAGTTCGGCGGGAAGGAGTGGAACAGGTGCACCTGGCCCACCTGAGTCGGCACGTTGGGATCCGTGACGTAGAGCCGGAGATCCCCCGGGATCCCCCGCCCGAAGCAGCCGACACTCTGCTTGGCGGTGTCCCAGTAGCCCCAGACCTCCTTCACCCCCGGCGGCGGGAGAATCGTCGGATCCCAGTAGAGAGTCACCGGCTCCTCCTGGCACCCCTGCTTCTGCCCCTGCCAGACGAGCTGGATCACCCGGCCCGCGGCACTGGCTGGCACGATCTGGATGTTGACCCAGACCCACCCCGTACTGGGGTCCATGAGCACGAGCAGGTCCTGGCCGTCCAGCGGATCGAGGAACTGGATCACCGGCGTCGGCGGAGGCGGGATCACCTTGATAGTCACCGAGTCCTGCGCCTGTTGCCCGTAGTTGTCCGACACCGTGAGCGTGAGCGTGCGGGGGCCGGGCGTGCCGAACACGACGCCGGTGGGGGCGAACCCGGTCTGGGGCAGGTTGTCGCTGCCGTCGCCGGTGGTCCAGGTATAGGTCACCACCTTGGGCGGTCCGTACACCGGATGATCCGCGAGCAGGGCGTTGTTGTAGGTGAGCCCCTGGATGAACGAGTCGCCGGGCGCCGGCTTCAGGATGACCGCCGTGGGCGGATTGTTGACCAGCGTGAAGCTCACGGAGGCCTGGGCGGTGGCCCCGTCCAGATCGGTTACGACCGCGGTCACCGTATGGGCGCCCGGGGTCTGGAAGGCGTAGGTCGCGTTGGCCGCCGTGGCGACCGGCACCCCGTTCTCGTACCAGGTGACGTTGCAGCAGGAGTTCCCGTCCTCCTGGTCGCTCACCGTGGCGTGCAGCGCCGTCCCGCTCGCCAGATTGAGATCGAAGTCGAGCGTCGCCGACGCGGTGGGATAGGTGATGAAAATCGCGGGCGGATGGTTGTCCCGGTATCCGAAGAACCCCACACCCTGGCCGCCGCCCGCCATGACGCCGGTTTCCTGGTTGAACCTGTAGCCAGCGAGCTGGGCGTTGCCGAAATAGAAGCCGGCCACCTGATACGAGCTCGTGAAACCCACGAAGCCCGCTACCGGCACGGTCTGGCCCGACCCCACCCAGGTGCCGTCGAACCGGCCCGTCGAGGAATCCGCGGAGGTGACCCGGAGCTTCCCCCAGCTCCCGTTGTAGTTGAACCTCCAGGTGCCGAGATAGGCGGCCGGCCCGGGCAGGTTCGGGCTCGGAGCGCTCGAGGTGTAGGGTACGTCGCTCCGGACCGCGTAGAAGCCGTAGGTCTTCCCGTCGCGATTGTCCAGCAGGCTGCCGGCCAGATGCAGCCGGTCCAGCCGCTGGATCGCGAGGTTCACGTCGCCGAAAAGGGTACCTGTGAAATGGAGGCCGCTCAGCGCGCCGTACCCGCGAGTGCCGGTGTTGCCCCAGTCAATGTAGAACTCGATCTGGTTCCCGGTGATGGTCCCGTTCACGCGCCGGGGCTGGTTGTCGGGGCCGTAATAGGTCCCGAGCCGGAGGTCGGGACCTCCCACCGCGAGCTGGGTGCTATCGTACGAGCCTGGCATGTGGTAAATGTCCAGCACCCCCTGCCACCCGTCGTGGTCGAGGTTCCAGCGGCCCAGGAACAGCTGCGGTTGCGGCGGAGG
>DATLXT010000305.1:0-7723 GCA_035575475.1 Gemmatimonadales bacterium
AGGCACTTCCCCGCCGTGGCCCGCAGCCCCATGGACTCGAGCGCCTCGAAAGCCGCCCCGGTGTGCCGCACCGTCTCCATGTCCAGAACCGTGGTCGTGCCGCCAAGCAGCAGCTCCGCCGCGCCGAGCATGGCGGACCAGTACACCGATTCCTCCGTGTGGGCGGCCTCGAGCGGCCAGATGCGACGGGAGAGCCAGGCTTCCAGCGGCAAGTCGTCCGCGAGCCCGCGGAACAGCGTCTGGCAGAGGTGCACGTGGGCCTGGACGAGCCCGGGGAGGATCACCAGGCCGGAGCAGTCGAAGACACGCCCCGCCGGCTCCGCACCTCTCCGCCGCTTGCCCCCCCTCTCCGCCACCGCCGCCACCCTGCCGTCCTCCACCACCACGTCCGCGTCGAGAACCCGGCGCCCCGCGTCCATCGTGACGACCCGGGCGCCGGTGAGGAGGAGTCGGGCCGTCACTCCGTCGTCACCCGCGACGGAGCCCCTACCGAATCGGCGGGGAGGTCGAAGTAAACCCGGATTTCCTCCAGCAGCTCCGCGTCGCCGTAAACCCCGGTGAGGACGCGCTCGGTGCTCCCCGGCTCGATCAGCACGAACCCGAACGGGAATTCGAGACCCGAGAGGACGATGGCCCGCCGCTGGCGGTTGGCCAGCTCCACATACACGGTGTCGGCGTGCGTGGGGAGCAGTTCGATCTGATAAGCGGCGAGGGGCTCGACGATCCCCTCGGTGGCGAGGGTCAGCTCGTCGAAGGCCGAGGCCGCGTCGTCGGGGTGCAGGGTGTCGCTGGCGGCCAGCCAGAACACCACCACCGCCGGTTGGCGCACCACCCGTGGAGTCTGGAGCACGCTGTCGGTCGAGTCGCGGAGCACCCGCCCGGCCCCCCGCGCCGCGCCGCGCGAGTCGGACCCGCCCCGGCCGTCACATGCCTCCCCCATCCACCCCACCACCCCCGCCACCAACAAGGCATGGAGCAGCGCCCGGGCCGTGGGTCGCCTGACCATCACCCTTCCTCCTCCGGCGAACGGGGGTGCTTGGCCCGCCGCCGGTACGCCTTCTTCGAGCGATGCACCTTGGGGGCAGGGGTCCGGAGCCGCTCCGGCAGGGGGGCCCGCGGATTCGGCACCCGCACCACCAGGGGCTCTTTCGGTTTCTTCCGGCTCATCTAGCTTCCATGCGTCTCATCGCCCGGGATTCTACGGTTGCGCTTCCTCCGCCGCCACCCGCTGGCCACCGCGCTCGTCGTTTTGATCTTTGCCGGTGCGCTCTTCCCCCTGCCACCGCTGCTCGACGCCGTCACCGGGTCCGCCCCGGGGAACGCCGAGCTGGTGCGGCCTCCGGGCTATCTGGCAGGGGCGCCGCTCTCCAACACGCTGGACGCCCTGACGTTCCTGAGCATCGAGCGCGCGCGCTGGGCCCTGGCCGTGTGGGCCCTGGCGCTGGCTCTGGCGGGGGCCCGGGGCGACGGCACCCCGGCTCGGCGCCTGGGCCGGAGCCTGCTGGGGCCCCTGGTGCTCGTGCTGCTCGTGGCCGCGGCGGTGCTGCTGCCCCGGCCCGTGCCGAGGCTGGCCGTGCCCGACGCCTCGCTCACCACGCTCGATTACCACGCCCACACCGCGGCGTCCCACGACGGTCGTCCGGGGTGGACTCTGGAGCGCCTGGCTCGCTGGCACGCCCGGCAGGGGTTCGACGCGGCCTACGTCACCGACCACAACCGGATCTTCGACTTCGGGCCGGAGACGCCCATCCCGCTCCTGCCCGGCGCGGAGTGGAGCGTCCACCGCCAGCACGTCCTGGCGCTGGGCCCCGTCCGAGAAATCGCCCGCGACAGCTTCGCCGGGACCACCGATCGGATGCTCGGAGTGTTCCGGGAGATCGACCGGCAAGGGGCCATCGCCATCGCGGCGCTCCCCGAGTACTGGCGGAATCATTGGGACCGGCTCGACGAGCTGGCCCAGGCGGGGGCGCACGGCTTCGAGATCGTGGACTGCGGACCTCAGGCGCTGGGGTTCCCGTCCGCCGCCCGGCAACGGGTAATCCGACTGGCCGCGACCCGCGGCCTCCTGGTGGTGGGCGGGAGCGACAACCACGGATGGGGCGCGGCAACCTGCGTGTGGAATCTGGCCGCGCCGGGCGCCGCGGGGATTCAGGCCAACCGGGTGGTGGCCCGGGCCCTGGCGCTGAGACAGGGTGAAGGGCCCACCTGGGCCGCCGCCCTGACCCAGCCGTGGCTCATGTTCCGCACGCTGAGCTGGGCCGAACGGGTGAGCTGGCTGACCTGGATCGCCGTGATCGGGCTCTATCGGGGCATTCCCCGGCGCGCGGGCGATCCGCCGGGGCTCGGGATTCTGGCCCGGAGCCTGAAGCTGCGGGCGCTGTTTCGGCGCCAGCGAGCCGCATAGGGCCGGGCGTCTCGTCGCCGCCGCTACAGACCCACCACCACCGCGACGACTTCCCGCTCCCGAGGCCGATTGTCGAGGTTGAACACCGCCACCTTCTGCCACGTCCCGACCACCAGCTTCCCCTCCACCACCGGCAGGGACACGCTGGGGCCCACCAGAGCCGAGCGGACGTGAGAGAACCCGTTCCCATCGCCGTAGGCGGCGTTGTGGGCGTAGTCGACAGTGGGGGGAGCGATCTGATCGAGGGCCCGGCGGAAGTCCTGGAGCGCGCCCTGCTCGTACTCGATCGTGGTCACGATACCGGTCGAGCCCACCAGGGATACCACCACCGCGCCGGTCCGCACTCCCGACTCGACCACGAAGCGAGCCACGTCGTCGGTGATGTCGCGGTGGCCGAACTCGGCGGCCAGGCGGTAGGTCCAGCGTTGGGAGCGTGGTGGGCTCACGATACGGACTCCGGATTCCGGGCCGAAAGATAGGTCGCTTTGCGCCGTAAAGTACTTGACAACCGGGCGGGCGGTCGCTACCCTCGGTGCCATGGCCTCGCCCCAGCCCCTGCGGGACAAGGCGCTCGAGAACATCCGTTTCATCCGCGACACCATGGAACGGGCGGGCTCGTTCACGGCCGTGCCCGGATGGGGCATGGTCGCCGTGGGGCTGACGGCCCTGGCCGCCGCCGGCCTGGCGGGCCCGGTGCCGGCCGCCGGTGCCGGGAGCGGTCCTGCCACGCGCTGGTTCGCCCTCTGGCTGGTCGAGGCCGTCCTGGCTCTGGGCATCGGGAGCGCCACCCTGCTGCGCAAGGCCCGCGCCGCCAACGACCCGGTGCTCTCCGGCCCGGGCCGGCGCTTCGGGTTGAGCTTTCTGCCCCCGATCGTGGTGGGCGGCGTGCTCACCATCGCGCTCTCGCGGGCGGGGCAGGTCACGCTCTTGCCGGGCACCTGGCTCCTGCTCTACGGAACGGCTGTGGCCACGGCCGGGGCGTTCTCGGTCCGGGTGGTTCCGTTGCTGGGCCTCTGCTTCATGGCCCTGGGGGTGGCGGCCCTGTTCGGCCCTCCGGCCTGGGGCACCGCGCTGATGGCGGCGGGGTTCGGCGGCCTGCATGTCCTGTTCGGCACGATCATTGCGCGGAGGTACGGTGGCTAGAGCGAGTGTGGCGCGCGCGCCCAGGCACGACCCGGAAGGGCCGGGCCGGGCCCGGCTGTCGCCGGCCGAGCTGGACCGACTGATTCACGAGCGGGTGCGCCTCGGCATCGTGAGCGCCCTGGCCGTGAACGAGGCGCTGACGTTCAACCAGCTCAAGGCGCTGCTCCGCACCACGGACGGCAACCTCAGCGTGCACGCCCGGCGGCTGGAGGAGGCCCAGTACGTGGTCTGCACCAAGCGGTTCGAGGGCCGGATCCCGCGCACGGAATACCGGCTGACGCCAACGGGGCGGCGGGCGCTGGAGCGCTATCTCGATCACATGGAGGCCTTGATTCGGGCGACGCGGGAGCGCTGAACGACCGCGCCGTCGTCCTTTACCGCGGAACGGGGCTTTATGCAGCAAAGTGCTTCTCTGCACGTGGGCATCATCATGGACGGCAACGGGCGATGGGCGGCCCGACGGGGCCTCCCCCGCACCGCCGGCCACCGGATGGGTGCGCGCGCGGTCCGGCGTACGGTCGAGGCCGCGCCCGACCTCGGGATCGGCGCGCTTACGCTCTTCGCCTTCTCGAGCGACAACTGGAAGCGCCCCGCCAACGAGGTGGCGGCCCTGATGCGCCTGTTCGCCCGTCACCTGCGCACCGAGACGCCCGACCTGGTGAAGAACGACGTGCGTCTGCTCATCGTCGGGCGCCGGGACCGGCTCCCGACCCCGCTGGTCACGCAGATCGCCGACGCCGAGGCGGCGACCGCCCGGGGGCGGCGCCTCGACCTCCGCGTCGCCATCGACTACTCGGCCCGCGAGGCCATCCGGACCGGCCTCATCCTCCCGGACGTCGACCTGCTCATCCGGACCGGCGGGGAGCAGCGGTTGTCGGACTTCCTGCTGTGGGAGTGCGCCTATGCCGAGCTCTACTTCACCGACGTCCTCTGGCCCGATTTCGGCGCCGAATCGCTGGCCGAAGCCGTGGCCGAGTTCCGGCGGCGCGAGCGCCGCTTCGGCGGCCTCTCCCAAGCCGCCGGCTGAGCCTGCCGAGGTCCGCCGCCGGGCCCTGACGGTCCTCGGGGCCGCCGCGGCTCTCGGGGTGCTGGGCGACGGGCTGCTGCGCGCCGTTCCCTGGGGCCTCAACCTGGCCCTGTGCGTCGGGGCGCTGGTCGGGGCCGCGGCCCTGGTGGTCCGGCGCCATCGCCGCCGGGTCGGGCCCGACGCTCCCTGGCTCGCGCTCACCGCCCTGCTCCTCGGGGCCGCGTCCCTGCGGCGGGCCTCCGAGGCGCTCGCCTTCTTCGACGTGGTGGCCTTGGCGCTGGTGCTGGCGCTGGGCCTCCGCAGTGCCCAGGGTGTGCGGGTCGCCGCCCTGGGCGTCGCCCAGCACCTCCGAGCCCTGGCCGACGCCGCCGTCCACGCCGCCACCGGAGCCGTGCGGCTGCTCTGGCGCGACATCTCCTGGCGCGAGGCGTTGGGTGAGGGACGACTGGGCCGGCTGCGGGCCGTGACGCTGGGCGTGGGCCTGGCCGCCCCGGTGGTGGTGCTCTTCGGGGCCCTGTTCGCTTCCGCCGACGCGGTCTTCGCCAATCTGGTCAACCGAGTCTTCCGAATCGAGGCGAGCACGGTGCTGGAGCACGCGGCCCTCTGGGCCGCCTGCGCGGGCGTGACCGCCGGCTACCTCAACGGCCTCCTCCAACCCCGGCCCCGCCAGGCCGGCCCGGCGGCGGGGCCGGGCCCGTTCCTGGGCATTGTCCCCGTGGGCGTCGCTCTGGGACTGGTCAACCTGCTGTTTCTTCTCTTCGTCGTGATCCAGCTGCGCTACCTGTTCGGCGGCGAGCAGGTCGTCCTCCAGACCACCGGGCTCACCTTCGCCGAGTATGCCCGCCGCGGCTTCTTCGAACTGGTGGCGGTGAGCGGGCTTTCCCTCCCTCTCCTGCTCGGTGCCGACTGGGCCATCCGGGGCGAGTCTTTTGCCGGCCGCCGGACCTTCCGCTGGCTCGCGGGACTCACGCTCGCGCTGCTCCTGGTGGTGATGGCCTCGGCGCTCGAACGCATGCGGCTCTACGTGGCGGAGTTCGGCCTCTCAGAGGACCGGCTCTACGCCACCGCGTTCATGGTCTATCTGTTCGGGCTCTTCGCCTGGTTCGGCTGGACCGTATTGCGAGGGCGGCGGCGCGGGTTCGCCTTCGGTGGCCTGATCCAGGGCCTGGCGGTGCTGGCCGGCCTGCACCTCCTCAACCCCGACGCGGTCATCGCCGGGGTCAACCTGGATCGCGCGGCCGCCGGGCACCGCTTCGACGGGCCGTATCTCACCTCGCTGAGCGCCGATGCCGTGCCCGTGCTGCTCCGGCGGCTGCCGAAACTGGCCCCCGAGGCGCGCTGTGAGGTGGCCGGCCGCTTGCTGGAGCGGTGGGGAAACCCGGAGTCCGTCGGGGACTGGCGCTCCTGGAACTGGTCGCGCGCCCGGGCCCGGCAGCTGGTGGCGGCGCGCGAGGCCGACCTGCGCCGGCTCGCGGCCTCGCCCCCGTGCGGGTCACCCCATCCCGCCCCGTAGACGACCCGGCGAGCTGCTTCCCAACCGAGCATCGGCCGGGGCGGGCCGACCTGATCAGGACTCGCCCGGGTGGGCGGCGTGTTGTAGTGTAGCGGGCATGGATCCCCTGCTCCTCATCCTGCGGCTGGTCCATGTGGCCCTGGGCGTCTTCTGGGCCGGGACCCTGATCTTCACCGCCGTGTTTCTGACCCCCTCGGTGCGGGACGCGGGACCCGACGGGGCCAGGGTGATAGGTGCCATGCTGCGCCGGCGGTTCTTCGACGTCATGCCCGCGGCGGCGTTCCTCACCATTCTCTCGGGACTCTGGCTCTACTGGCGCGTATCGGGCGGATTGAACCCGACCTACGTGTGGTCCCGAACCGGGGTGGCCTTCGGCCTCGGCGGGCTCGCCGCCATCGTCGCCTTCGTGATCGGCGTGGCGGTGATGCGCCCGGCCACGCTCCGCGCGGCGGCCCTGCTCCAGAGCGCCGAACGAGAGGCCCAGCAAGCCACGATCCAGGCGCTGCGGCAGCGCGCGGCCGCGGCCGGGCGCGTGGTGGCCACGCTGCTCACCCTGGCAGTGGTCGCGATGGCGCTGGGGCGGTATCTCTAGGCTGGCGCGTGCCGCATCGCATCGTTCAGGTCGACGCCTTCACCGACCGGCCGTTCACCGGCAACCCAGCCGCCGTCTGCCTGCTCGCGGCTCCCGCCGAAGAGCGCTGGATGCAGGCGGTCGCCCGGGAGATGAATCTCTCCGAGACCGCGTTCCTCCATCCGGAGGCCGACGGCTGGCGCTTGCGCTGGTTCACGCCGGCAGTCGAAGTAGATCTTTGCGGTCACGCCACCCTGGCGAGCGCGCACGTGCTCTGGGAGGAAGGACGCGTCGCGCCCGGGGCGACGGTGCGGTTTTCCACCAGGAGCGGCCTGCTGACCGCGCGGCGGGCCGGCGGGTGGATCGAGATGGACTTCCCGGCCGAAGTGGCGGCGGCCGCACAGCCCCCCGCGGAGCTGCGCGCGGCCCTCGGTCTCGGCCGTCAAGGCATCGAGGCCGTGTGGATCGGCAAGAGCCGCCTCGATTACCTGGTGGAGCTGGCTTCCGAGGCGGCGGTGCGCGCTCTGAGGCCGGACCTGGCCCTGCTCCGCACCGTGCCGGTCCGCGGGGTGGTGGTCACGGCCCCCTCGACCGATCCCGCCTTCGACTTCGTCTCGCGCTTCTTCGCCCCGGCGGTGGGGGTGGACGAGGACCCGGTGACCGGCTCGGCGCACTGTTCTCTCGGTCCCCACTGGGCCGGGCGACTGGGGCGCGCCGAGCTCACCGGCTACCAGGCCTCGGCGCGGGGCGGGGTGGTGCGGGTGCGGACGGCGGGTGCCCGCGTCCTGCTGGCCGGCCAAGCCGTCACGGTGCTCGAAGGAGCGCTGCGGTGACGCCGGCGCTGGCGGCGGTGCTGGCGTTCATGGCGCTCCAGTTCGGAATCGGCGTGTGGGTATCCCGCCGCATTCGGACCGAGGACGACTACCTGGTGGCGGGCCGCCGGCTGGGGTATCCACTCGCCATCTTCTCGATCTTCGCCACCTGGTTCGGCGCCGAGACCGTGGTGGGCTCGGCCGGGCGAGCCTACCGCGGCGGTGTGTCGCTGGCCTCGGCCGAGCCGTTCGG
>DATLXT010000306.1:0-6883 GCA_035575475.1 Gemmatimonadales bacterium
GGTCTGGCTCCCCGACGGGTCGGGGCTGCTGGTGGTGAGCGACGTGAAGTGGCCGCTCGAGCAGGAGATCGATCGCCGCAACGGGCCCTATCCCACCGATGCCCGGATCTGGACCGACCTCTTCTACCGGCACTGGGACGATTTCCGCGCCGGCCGTCGCCAGCACCTGTTCCGGGTGGATCTGGTCACGGGTGAAGCGCGAGACCTCACGCCCGTGGATCACGACGTGCCCGCCATCGCCCTGGGGGGCGACGGCGACGTGGCGGTCTCGCCCGACGGCAAAGAGATCGCGGTCGCGCTGCACGGCGGTCCGGCGGTGGCCGAGAACACCAACCTGGACGTCTACCTGCTGGGGCCCGAGGGCGGCGGGCTGCTGCCCCTCACCGCGGCGAACCGGGGCGTGGATCACGAGCCGCGCTGGTCGCCCGACGGTCGGTGGCTGGCCTATCTGTCCATGGAGCGCCCCGGGTTCGAGTCCGACCGGCGGCGGCTCATGCTGGTGAGCCGATCCGACGGGCGGGCGGTCGAAGCCACCGCCGGGTGGGATCTCTCGATCGGCCAGTACAGCTGGTGCCCCAACGCCCGCTGCCTCTACGTGGTGGTCGAAGAGCGGGGACGGGACAACGTCTACCGGATCGATGTCCCGTCGTTCCGCCGTACGGCCGTGCTGCGGGGCAACGGGGTCAACGCGCCGGTGCGGGTCCTTCCGGACAACCGGACGCTGGTGTACCTCCACCAGAGCAACACCCGCCCCGCCGAAATCTGGCTCGGGAGCCGCCAGCTCACCCACCACAACGACAGTGTGCTGACCCTCCTGGACCTCCGGCCGCTCGAGGAATTCGGGTTCACCGGCGCCCTGGGAGATTCGGTGTTCGGCTGGCTTCTGAAGCCGCCCGGATTCGACCCGTCCGCGCGGTATCCCCTGGTGTACCTGATCCACGGGGGGCCGCAGGGGGCATGGACCGACACCTGGCACGCGCGCTGGAACTACCAGATGTTCGCCTCGCGCGGATACGTGGTGGCCGCGGTCAACTTCCACGGCTCCACCGGCTACGGCCAGCGGTTCACCGATGCCATCTCCCGGCATTGGGGCGACTACCCGCTCGAGGACCTCATGAAGGGCCTCGACGTCCTCGCCCGGCTACCCTACGTGGACTCGGCCCGCATGGGCGCGGCCGGCGCCTCCTACGGCGGTTACATGATCTTCTGGCTCGCCGGGCACACCGAGCGGTTCAAGGTCCTGGTGGCCCATGACGGGGTCTTCAACCCGGTGAGCATGTACGGTTCCACCGAGGAGCTGTGGTTCCCGGAGTGGGAGTTCGGGGGGACCCCCTACGCCAACCGCCCGCTCTACGAGCGGTGGTCGCCCCTCAACTTCGTGGAGCGGTGGAAGACGCCCATCCTCATCGTCCACGGGCAGAACGACTACCGGGTGGATGTTTCGGAGGGGTACCAGGCCTTCACCGCGGCCAGAAAGATGGGCGTCCCGGCCAAATTCCTGTATTTCCCCGACGAGGGCCACTGGGTGACGCGGCCCAGGAACCGGCGGGTCTGGTGGAGTACGGTGTTGGACTGGCTGGATCAGCACCTCGCGCCGGGGCGCGGCCGGTGAGGACCGGGCCGCGCCCCGGCTGGGCGCAGGGGCGGCGAGGCCACTTTGCCGGCGGGCTTCAGGGTTCCGCGTCGGTAGCCGCGAAAATCGCGCGCATGACCGGCCCGGCGCGCGCCACCGGGAGTTCGGCCACCGCCCCAAGGACGACCTCGAAGAACCAGCAGTAGTCGGCCGGCCCCGCCCGGCCGGCCAGCACCGTCAGCCGGCGCCGGTCCACCTCGGGCAGGCTCATCAGCACCTCTTCCACGAACTCGTTCCACTCCTCGGCGTCCACCACCGGCAGTTCGGGCCAGTCGAACGCCTGGGCGTACACGGCCTGCTCGATGACGCTGAGCCACACGTCCACGGTGGCCGAGTCGGCCACGGCCAGAATCGCGAGGAAGCCCTCCGCCCCGCCGTTCAGAAACTCCTGGCAGGCGCCCTCCGCTCGGGCCAGCGTGGCGGCGAGGGCCCGCGCGAACGCCGCCATGGTCGCGTCGTTGAGGCGGACCAGAACGGCGGGGGTGAATCCTTCGAGGGGCTGGTCGCTCGCTCCCACGGCCTGGAGGGCGGGGTCGGCCTCGAGGCGCCGCCCCAGTTTTTCCAGCGCTCGCTCCGCGTAAGGGCGCGGCGCCTCGGGCGCTGCCTGCCCGAGCAGGCGGCTGCCCGCCAGACAGACGGCCAGCGCCAGCGCGCCCCGCGCGATCACCGGACCGGCGCTCCGCCTTCCAGGAGCGCGAGCGGGAACACCCGGACGGCGTCGGTGTGCCAGTTCACCGCGGTCACCTGCCAGTCACGCTCGGGGCGGTACGTGACGAGCAGGAGGTACAGCGGTTGGTCGTCGAAGCGAAGCAGGATGTACACCCGCTTGAGGTTGGGCGTGACGTCCACCACCCGGGCGACATCGTGGCCCCGCAGGGTGCCGGCCGCGTCGGCGAAATTCTGCAAGCTCGCGGCCAGGTTCTGGCGTTTGGCCGAGTCCTCGGCGGCTTTCCAGGTGGCGGTCCATTCGTTCACCGCGCCGGCGGCATCGCCCTTGGCGAGCGCGGCCAGGCCTCGCTCGACCGGGGCTGGCAGGGGCGCTTGGGCGGCCAGTCCAGGAGGGGTGACGAGGAGGAGCGTCGCTCCGGCCGCCGCTGCGGCGGCGAGGAATCGCGCTAACACGGGGGCTCCAGGTCGAGGGGGAGCCTCAATCTAACGCCCCGGCGCGCCCGGTGCCGCCGCCGCCCTCCGACACACGGTAGCGGACGCCGTCCTTCGAGACGTCGAAGTCGCTGGACCTCCCCCGGGGAATGCTCAGGGTGCGCCAGGCCGGTCCCGCGAAGTGCTTGGCCAGCAGGACGATCTGCCCCACGTGCTGGGCATAGTGCGTGAGCTGACGACTGATCGCTTCCAGCACCGTGTGCGGCTCTCCCCGGACGGTCACGGTTCGGAAGAGGTCTGCCCGGGTCAGGGGCTCGATCGCCGCGAAACACCGGCGCCACCCGTCCTCCCATCGCTCCCGCAGGGCTGCCACCGTGTCGCCGGGGCCGAGCTCGAACTCCCGGTCACGATCCCGTTCCGGCTTCTCACCGTCCGTGGTCAGGAAGTCGGTCCAGCGCGACCGCATGTTCCCCGCCAGATGCTTCACGATGTGAGCGATGCTGTTCGACTCGGGATCCAGCCGGACGAACCACTGCTCGTCGGTGATCTGCTCCAGCGCCGCGTCGGCGAGGGCCCTGAGCTTGCGGAGCTGCCGGAGGGCGTCGGTGAGGTAGGGGTCCCGGGTCACCTGGTCGCCTGGCCTTCTGGCGCCCCGGCGACCGCCTGGCGCCAGTATCCCGCCGCCACCCCGCCAACCACCATGACCAGCCCCAGGACCCCGGACGACGTCAGGGTCTGGCCCAGGAATGCCAGGGCGAGGAGCGTCGCCACCACGGGCTCGATCGTGGCCGCGACCGCGGTGGGAGCGGCTTCGATGCGCCGAGTGGCTCCGAAGAAGAACACGTTCGCCAGCACCACCGTCAGGAGGGCGAGCGCGCCGAGGTAGATCCACCCCTGAAGCGTGACCGGGGGCGCCAGGGGCCGCTCGAAGCGCGACGACACCAGGCCGAGCGCGGGCAGCACGAGCCCGAGGATCAGCGTCCCGCCGACCAGCTCGAGGCACAACACCCGCATCACGCCGTAGCGAGGCGCGGCCCAGCGGCCCACCAGGGTCGTGGCCGCGTAGCTCAGGGCCGCCAGCGCGCCTCCCGTCACCCCCGCCGCCAGGTTGGTCCCCACGGCCTCGGCGCCCAGGTTGCTGCCGCCCCGCACCGTCAGGATGGCGCCGGAGGTGACCACCACGGCGAGCGCCAGCTGGACCACCGTGAGCCGCTCGCCCAGGATGGGCCAGGCGAGGATGGCGACCAGCACGGGCCCGGTATAGAGCAGGGCCGCAGCGCCCGCCACCCCCACCCCCGAGATCGCGAACTGGTAGCCCACCTCGAACAGGGCCACCATCGCGCCGCCGAACAGTCCCACGATGAGCCACCCCTGGCGGTCGGCGCGGAACCAGCCGCGGCGCCCCAGGCGGCTCAGGATGCCGAGCCCGGCGAGCCCCAGGAGCACCCGCCAGAAGCCGATACCGGTGATGCGGGCCCCTTCGCCGTAGAGCCCCGTGCTCAGGACCCCGGTCGTCCCCCAGGTGGCGCCCGCGAGGAGGGCCAGGAGGTATCCCGTGAGACGCGTCCTGGGCGAAGCCGCGGGCGGCGCGGCGACGCTCATCAGCCGCCCCTCACCGGGTCAGAAACCAGTGCACAAAGCCGCAGCGGTCGCACACGTAACAGTCGGCGGATCGGTTCAGCCAGTCCAGCTCGAAGAACGTCATCCAGGTCGTGTTCAGTTTCGCCCGCCGCCGGCGGAACCGGGTGTGCCCGCAGACCTGACAGGTGAGCGGCCGGCCGCCCACCTCGGCCGGCTCGGGATCGGACGATCCGAAGAGGGCCATCCTCAGCGCTGGGCCACCTGGGGCGGCAGGGTGAGGGTGGCGACCACCCCTGCGTGGTCGGACGGCCACAGGCCCGAGGGCGTCCGGTCCTCCGGTTCATCCCCCACGACGGCGGCGTGGACGCCGCCCACCAGGCTGCCGTTTCGCACTTTCCACCCCGGACCCACCAGGACCAGGTCAATCCGCTGATCGAGCTGGGATTCGGGGTTCCTGAGGTCGGGGGCCTGGCAACAGGTGAGGCCGTCGCCCGCGGGGTGCACCTCCAGCCAGGCGTCCCGGAAGCCCGCGCCGGTGAGAATGGCATAGGTGGCGGTTTGGGTCCCGCTCGCGTCCGAGTTGAAGTCGCCCAGCAGGATGTCGGGCAGAGGGTCGGCCGCGGCGATGGCGAGCAGTTCGCGGGCCTGCGCCTCCTGCACCGGCGGCGCCACCTGGGTCTCCAGATGCGCGTTGAACACGTCGAACCGGTGTCCCGCAACCTCCAGGCGGACCGAGGTCCAGCCCCGCAGGATGAACACCGCCCGGCCTCCGATGGTGACGGGCAGGTTGACGGTGAAGTTGGCGCCCCGGGGGGCGGCGAAATCCACGTCGCCGCGCACCAGGATCACATCCCGGTCGGTGAGCCGGATGTCGTCGAACTGGGGCCCGCCGGGCCCGATCCCGGTCAGGGCGGGCACCTCGGCGTCGAGATTCTCCTGGACCACGGCGACAACGTAATCGAGCCCCCGCGCGGCGATCGCGTCGGTGAGCAGCTGGAGGAAGTCGATCGCGACCGTGGCGGCGGGGGTATTCCCCCCGAACGCGGCGTCGCCCGGCGACTGCACGCGGTAGAGTTCGACCTCCTGGAGCCCCACCACGTGCGGGGTCGCGGCCGCGATCTCGTCGGCCAGTGCCCCGGCCCGCTCGGCGAAGTTGGTGGCCTGGATCTCGGCGAACTTCTGCGCCGCGAGCACCGGGACCAGCTCCGGGGGCGCCGCGATGAGGGGATCCAGGTCGGCGCCGAGGTAGACGTTGCGCGTGACCACCGTGAGGCTGCGGGCGGCCTCGGCGGGCGGGGTCCGCCCGAAGAACGCGGTGGAGGCGGGGCTCAGGACGTCGCGGGTGCAGGCGGCGGCGAGGGCCGCGCCGAGGATGGGGGCGATGAGCCGTTGCACGGGGCACCTCCTCGGCCAGGGACCGCTTTCGGGACGCGAGGAGGAGAACCTGTCTTCCCGCACCCGGGCTGTCAAACCTGGAAACCGGCTCCACCGCTCGCCTGTGGTCCACCGACCGCCCGTGGTTGACTCGCGGCGGGCGCGGTCTCGAGGGTGGCGCCGATCCCGTACGTCGCGAGCGAGGCGGCCAGGGAGGTGAGGAACGGGTAGGGGAGGCCCGCGAGCAGGGCCGCGAGGTAGACGGCGACGCCCGTCAGGAGAGTGGCCCCGGCGGTCTTCCGCCCTCCGGCATTGGTGAACAGGCCGAAGACGATCGTCACCAGCGCGCCCGCGCTTCCGAAGGCGGATGCTTGCTCGACCAGGGCGAAGACCCCGTCGGCGTGGAGTGCCAGCACGTAGGCCAGCGCGCCGAACCCGAGCACCCCGACCCGGGCCAGGCGCACCTTCACCCGCTCGTCCCGGGTGCGCAGCAGGGGCAGGAGCAGGTTGTGCGACAGGAGCCCCGAGGAGACCAGCAAGGTGCTGTCCACCGTGGAGAGGATCGCCGAGATCAGGCCGCCGGCGAACGCGGCGTAGAGGACCGGGGGCAGGAGCCGCTGAGCCACCGCGGGAACCACCTGCTCGGCGTCGGCCAGCTCACCGACCACACCCGCGCCCACCAGACCGACGAACACGGGGATCAGGCCGAACGTCAGATACAATCCGGCCGCGGCGAGGGATGACCGGCGAGCGACCTGGGGTGATCGGGCGGCGATCACCCGGGAGACCAGCTCCGCGGCCAGGACCGAGCCGCACACCGGGATGGCCCACGCTTCGAGCGTCGCCATCGGCGAGACCGCGTCGGCGCCGGTCCATCGGATGCGGCTCGGGTCGGCGATCGCCGCCGCCGCGGCATCCCATCCCCCGACGTGGTGGAGCACCCCGCCCAGCAGGATGAGCAGGCCCAGCGCGAGCAGGACACCCTGGATCACGTCGGTGATGGCGTCCACCAAGAGTCCGCCGAACGCGGTGTAGGCGATGGTGAATCCCGCCGCGGCGGCCACCGCGAGGTCCAGCTCGAGCGTCGACGTGGTGGCCAGCACGTGGCCGAACGCGCGTACCTGCGCCGCGGCCCAGAGAATCGAGCTCGGAATCAGGATCACGGCCGCGAGCCGCTCGACGCCCACCGAGTAG
>DATLXT010000307.1:0-3412 GCA_035575475.1 Gemmatimonadales bacterium
CGCCGAGGAGATCAGGCCCGCTGTCACCGTGATCGCGGTTCCCAGCGGGACGTACCAGGGCCACGCCAGACCGTCCAGGAGCCGGCGCGGCCACCCCAGGACCACCGGGGTCATGATGGCGACGCAGGCCGCGATGGCGACGATCACGTCTCGTTCGCGCGCCCTGGTCGAAAGCCCGCCGAGCAGATAGGTGCCCAGCAGGCCGCCATAGGTCAGCGAGGCGATGGAGAGCGCCAGCTCCACCACCGGGGTATCCCGCTGGCGGAAGAGCATCGCGCCGCCGACCAGGACGGCGGCCCAGACCAGCGTCATGACGCGTCCCACTCGCAGCAGATGCTCCGGCTCCCGTCGCCCGGTGATTCCCGCGTAGAAGTCGTGCGTCGAGGCGGAGGCGAGCGAGTTGAGCGACGAGGCCACGGTGCTCATGGCGGCGGCCAGGATGGCCGCCACCACCAGCCCGGCGAGCCCCGCGGGAAGGTGCTCCACCACGAAGGTCGGATACAGCGCGTCTCCGGCGAGTTCCGCTCGATCGGCCCCGGCCAGCCAGAGGCTGGTCCCGACCAGCAGGAACAGCGCGAACTGCGCGATGACGAACACGCCGGAGCCCACCAGGGCCCGGCGGGCGTCGGGCAGATCGCGGGCGGCCAGCAGGCGCTGGACGATCAGGTGGTCGGTGCCGTGGGAGGCGGCCGAGAGCAGGGCGCCGCCGACGAGCCCGCCCCAGAGGGTGTAGGTCGCGGTCCAGGAGAAGGCCGGGTTGACCACGACGAGCTTCCCGCCCTCCCACGCGCGGCCGAAGCTCTCCCACCCTCCGGCCATGCCGGTGGCCACGATCAGGGTGGCGGCCCCGCCCAGGAGGTACACGCCCAGCTGGATCACGTCCACCCAGACCACCGCCCGGAGGCCCCCGATCCAGGTATAGAGGATGGTGACGAGGCCCACGGCCAGAATGCCCAGCGGCAGGCTCCACCCCGTGATGACGGCGAGCGGGATGGCGGTCGCGAACACCCGCACGCCGTCGCCCAGGGCCCGGGTGACGAGGAAGATCCCGGACGCCACTCGCCGGGCGCGGGGGCCGAAGCGTCGCTCGAGACGCTGGTAGGCGGTCTCCTGGGTTCCTTCGAAGTACCCGGGCAAGAGCAGGGCCGCGACGCCGAGCCGGCCCGCCAGGTATCCGAAGGACAGCTGGAGAAACGTGAGGTCGCCGCGGGCGGCGAGGCCGGGCACCGAGATGATGGTCAGGGCCGAGGTCTCGGTCGCCACGATGGAGAGCATGATGGCCCACCAGGGCAGGCCGCGGCGGCCGAGGAAGTAGTCGGTGGCGTCGCGCTGGCGCCCGGCCAGCAGGAGGCCGGCCCCCGTGACGGCGGCGAAGTAGAGCAGGATGACGGCGATGTCGGCGGGCCGCATCGGCGATCAGGCGCGCGGGACCCGGAGACAAAACGGCCCGCGCCAGGCGCGGGCCGGAGCTGCCGACTCAGAAAAGGGCAACGCGGCTCAGACCGTGAACGACGACCCGCAGCCGCAGCCGCCGGTGGCGTTCGGGTTGTCGAACGCGAAGCCGGATTCCTGGAAGTTGCTCCGATAGTCCACGGTGACGCCGTTCAGGTACTGGGCGCTGAACCCGTCCACGAACAGGCGCACGCCCCGGGACTCGAGCACGATGTCGTCCTCGGCCGCGCGCTCCTCGAGGTTGAGGCTGTAGCGGAACCCCGAGCAACCACCCGGGAGGACGCCGATGCGCAGGCCCGCCGTCTCCGGCGACACCCGCTCCTCGGCCATGAACTTCCGCACTTCCTCGGCGGCGCGCTCGGTCAGCGCAATGGTGATGGACGCCGGGTTCTGCGTGGTGGCCATCGTCATCCCTCCGTGTCGCCGCAACTTAGGTCGTTCCGCCGGGGCTGTCAACCACGCCCGGGCGAAAGCTCTGGTCGGCACGCAGGTTCCTCGCGATGAGCGCGAAGAGCAGCGCCGCCGCGATGAACAACCCCGCTGCCATCCCCGCCGTTCCCACCAGCAGCTGGCCAATGGCGAACAGGGTACAGTACACCGCCAGCCACCCGCCGACCCAGTTGACCCATGACAGCGCGCCTCCCGGGATCGCCTCGCGGCCGAACCCCAGCCGTTCCGCCACCGCGCGCCACCCGGGGCCGCCCGGCCGCACCCGGCGGTAAAACCCCTCGAGCACCTCCGGGCGCTCGGGTCGCGTGAGCAGCGTGACCAGGAGCCAGGCGCCGGTGGTGGCCCCCACCGTGTAGACCATGACCATGGGGTCGTCGGTGGTGCGGTCGGTGAAGAGCCACAGGGCAGTCGCCACCACGAAGGAGGCCGCCATCGCGGCCAGCTCGCTCCAGGCGTTGATGCGCCACCAGTACCAGCGCAGGATCAGGACCAGGCCGGTTCCGGCGCCGATGCCGAGGAGAATGCGCCAGGCGTCCACCACCCGGTCGAGGAACTGCATCACGGCGAGCGCCAGGAGCATGATGACCGCGGTGGCGATCCGGGCCACCACGACCTGCTCTCGAGAGGTCGCGCGCTTCCGCAGGAATCGCAGCCAGACGTCGTTGACCAGGTAGGACGTCCCCCAGTTCAGGTGGGTGGCGATGGTGCTCATGTAGGCCGCGGCGAACGCCGCCAGCAGGAGGCCCTTGAGCGGAGAGGGGAGGAGGTCCACCATGGCCCGGACGTAGCCCTCCTCCGGGTTCGCCAGCTCGGGGTAGGTGACGGCGGCGAACAGCGCGACCAGAATCCAGGGCCAGGGCCGCAGGGCGTAGTGGGCGATGTTGAACCACAGCGTGGCCAGGAGGCCGTGCCGTTCGTCCTTGGCGGAGAGAATCCGCTGGGCCACGTATCCGCCGCCGCCCGGTTCGGCACCCGGGTACCAGGCGGCCCACCACTGGACGGCGAGAAACACGATCAAGGACGAAAGCGGCATCCACGACCCGCCGCCGAGCGGCGGCAGCACCCCGACCGCCGCCTGGGCGCTGCCGTATCGGGCGGAGGCGAGTTCCACCAGGCGGTCGAGGCCGCCCACCTGATCCACCGCCAGGACCGCGAGCACGATCGAGCCGCCCATGGCCACCAGAAACTGAACGAAATCGGTGACGATGACGCCCCAGAGGCCCGCCAGCACCGCGTACCCGGCGGTCATCACGAACAGCACGATCACCGCTTCCCACCCCGTGATCCCGAGGGTGCCTTCCAGGATCCGCTTCATGGCGAGGCTGACCCAGCCCATGATCAGCAGGTTGATCGGGAGGGCCAGGTACAGGGCGCGGACCGCGCGCAGAATCGCGGCGGGCTTCCCGCCGTAGCGCAGCTCCACGAACTCCACGTCGGTCAGCACCCCGGCCCGCCGCCAGAGGCGGGCGAAGAAGAACACGGTGAGAATCCCCGACAGCGCGAAGTTCCA